>DAOUPA010000523.1 GCA_030626405.1 Planctomicrobium sp. | reverse complement strand
CGGAGAATGGATCGGCCGTCGAGCGGCAGCACATTGAATTTTGCAGCTTCCTTCCACCACATCTGTTTGAGCTCTTCAAGCTTTTGAGGAAACTTATTCGCCACGTTGGTGGACTCGGAGAAATCCTCATCGATATTGAAGAGCATCCACTTGGCCTCAGCCAAGGCTTTGGGAGTTACCTCTTTGCCGAATTTCCACGGGGAATAGGCCCGCCAGCCGTCGTGGTAAATGGCGCGGCGTCCAACCATCTCGAAATACTGCGGACCGCGAGTCAGTTTGGCGTTGGCATCTTCAAAAGTCGATGCGAAGCTAACGCCTTCCATTGGCGCCTGAGCCACGCCGTTGATCGACTCCGGACTCTGCATGTCGAGCACATCGAGCACGGTGGGAACCACGTCGATCGCGTGGGTAAACTGCGACCGGATCGCGCCCTTGGCTTTGATCCCATTCGGCCAGTGGACAATCAGGGGCTCGGCGGTTCCGCCGCGCGTGGTATCCCGCTTCCAACGGAGGAACGGCGTGTTGCCGGCCCAGGCCCAGCCGCCAACCATGGCTGGGAACGAATCGGGACCGCCCCACTCGTCGATCTCTTTCGCCGCCATCTCGAGGGAGACTGGGACGTTGTTGAAGAACTGGACTTCGTTTGGAACGCCATTGTCACCACCCTCAATACTGGCGCCGTTGTCGGACGTCAGCACAATCAACGTGTTGTCGAGTTCTCCGATCTCTTCCAGGGTTTTGACCAGTTGGCCAACATGGTCATCGACGAATTCAACGAATCCGGCGAACACCTCCATCTGACGCGCGAACACTTTCCGTTGCCGGGCATTCAGTTCGTCCCAGACCGGGATGGACGGGTCACGTGGTGCGAGCCTGGTGCCCGGAGGGCAGATCCCGAAAGCGATTTGTTGCTTGAGGGTCTCTTCGCGGTAGTGGTCCCACCCCTTGTCGAACACACCCTTGTATTTGTCGCTCCACTCCTGCGGAACGTGTTGCGGTGCGCGCACTGCGCCAGGGCAGAAATACATGAAGAACGGTCGGTCTGGAGCGACGTGTTTCACATCAACGATGTACTCACGGGCCTTTTCGGTCATATCGGTGAGCAAGTGATAGCCTTCTTCCGGTGTCCCAGGAGGTTGGATGAAGTGATTATCCTGTGTAATCCAGGGAACGTACTCGCTGGTCGTGCCGCCTAGGTATCCGTAAAATCGATCGAAACCGCGCCCCACTGGCCACCAGCGACGATTCGCCGCGAGGTTGGCATCTTCAGGCGGAGTGAGGTGCCACTTACCGAGGCAAAACGTCGACCAACCAGCGGGGGCGAGGATTTCCGACATCATCCCGTGAGAGAGCGGCATGCGGCCGTTGTATCCCGGGAATCCCGTTGAGAATTCGGAGATGACGCCCAGCGCACACGAGTGGTGATTGCGGCCTGTGAGAAATGCTGCGCGGCTCGGAGAGCACAAAGGCGTGGCGTGGAAGTTGTTGTAGCGCAGTCCGTTTTCCGCAAGCTTGTCGATGTTAGGAGTTCGGAGACCCTGTGCTCCGTAACAGCCGAGCTGCGAAAAACCCAGATCGTCTAGCATTACAAAGAGGACGTTCGGTGCCTCTTTCGGCGCGCGCGGCTGTTGTGGCCAGTGTGGGACCGAATCGCGGACGGTCGGTGCGATGACGCCCTGGAAGGACTCCGCCGTACCCGGAGGAGACACAGTATCATCTTGGATCTCGTCGTTCTCGCCGGTCTTGTCTTCCTGGACGGCCCGAGTTGTGGCATGTGCTTGACTACTCGGCCAGTAATTTGGATTTGCAACAATTGCAACACCGATCAGTACACCAAGCCCGAGGCAAAAGAAAAGGGCGATTATTCTGCGTTTCATATTTTAAACCCGTATTTAACGAAATAGTGAGTCGATCATGACCGCTGGCAAAACAGCAGGAGCGGCCTGAATACATTGTCATCTGGTCGTCGTAGTCTCTTTACTTTCGATTTCAAGGTTTGGAGGGCGGGTCAATAATATATCTAAGAGCAAGACCACTCGCAAAGTAATCGGCATAGAAATGCAAAGCGATGTTTGTCGAAAGAGTTTGTCGAAAGAGTTTGTCGCTGTCAAAAAACGTTGAGAAAATGCCTGTTCATTTTGCCACTATTTGAGGCTCCACAAGATCGGAGCGAAATCAGTTCAGATTCCGAAGAAACGTATGGCGTACTTGGGACAGATTCGTTGAATCAGAAAACGTATGGGAAACTCGGACTCAAATCAAAAAACGGTCGGTTTTCGAGATTGTTAAAAAACGGTTGAGTAGATGGAAATCTCTCGTCGCTTAAGTCTCACCCCCACGCTTTTTCGGTGTTGCCGCGTCACCGACCAATTCCAGGAGATAAACGTGGTTCCCGTCTGCTGCGGCTCACTTGCGACCGGAGGGATGAGTGGTAATTTCTGAAAAAGTAACGGGGAACCAAGCAATCGGCGCGCCAGAGGTTTCGGCCTCGATAACTGTTTCCAGGCCACAGCCGATAGGATTCGGAAACCGAACTGGCGGCGATTGCTTGAACATCACCGCTTCCCCCAATGACCTCTAAACATCCCCCACTCTCGGCATCCCAAACTCGTACGGTTTTGTCGTCAGATCCCGAGAGAATACGTCTGCCATCGGGGCTGACAGAGTTTTTGATCAGCGCGGGTGGCGACATAGATACGGTTTCCAAATCCCAAGTCGGCATAGTCAAACTACTGGAACTTGAAGTTATGAAAATACTCCGGTCCAATCGAGTAAGTGATTTGATCATGAAGAACCCCGTAGCACCCAGCGATCATCGTTCTGATAAATGTGAACCGAAGAAGTGCTGGAATGTCCGAAAGTGGAATACGAGGGATTAAATACTTCAACACCGTAATTCTCCAACTCTCGCAATTTCTATGGAACGGACCTCTATGGAAACGTCACGCATGATTCTTTTGTTTGATTTATTCACGAAGTTCGATTTGAGTCCCATCGGCGAGTTGATCTCCAGGGTAAAGTACAACTTGATCACCAATGTTGAGACCATTGAGAATTTCAACTCGCAGGTCATTGTTCTCTCCCACCTCGACAAGTTGTAATTGTGCCACACCATTCTTCGCTAGATACACCGCCCAACTCTCACCGGATCGAAAGAGCGCTCCGGTTGGAACGGTGAGAGTCTCTTCGTTCTCCCAGACGACCACTCTGGCTTCAACTCTGTAGCCATCACCGAGTGACAACCGCTCACTGAGTGATCCGATGAAGTCTAAAACGACGTTCACGCGTTGTTCTTCAACGCCGAGTGCAGATGTTTTCGTGAATCCAGATGGTTCCACGATGCGAACGACTCCTCGCAAGGGGGCGGCTCCCCCCCATTGTTCAAACCATGCGACTTGCCCTGGAAGAATTCTGACTGCATCGCTCGATAACACATCAACGACAACTTCCAAGTCGAATGGGTCACCAATCTCCAAGAGTGATGATCCAGAAGAAACCACCGCGGAACTTTCTTGCATCACGCCCAGTACTCGCCCAGTAATCGGCGATGTAATTTCAAATGCTGGTGTCGTATTTCCAGCCGACTCTACATCGAAACGTTGCTCGCGAGAGACATGCAAAAGGCCTGCCTCTTCAAGCTCTAGCTCGTATTTCGCAATGTCTTCCATCAATTCCGAAGCTTTGACATCTTCTGATTTTGTGTCGAAATTTAGTTGAGCATCATCTAATTTTGAGGAAGTCGCTGCGCCTCGCTCATTGAGATCTTTTTGGCGTTCAAGGTCTGCGAGAGCTTGTTTCAATTCGATACGACTACGCGTCAAATCAGATTTGGCTCTGGCAAGGCGACCGTCTGCTGCTTTGACGCGTGCTTTTGCCTGAGCTTGTGCACGAGGATCAAGCAGTGTTGGAGAAGTTGGCTCCATGCTTGCCACGACCGTTTCGCTAGCAACGACAGAATCTCCGACGTTTAAATTGATTCGACGAAGCCGTCCGGCAATCGGAGTGGACACGACGTAACGTTCTTGAATTCTGGTGCGTCCATCGTCTCTCACCGACACTTCCATCGCTCCAGATTGAACGACTTCGACGTCAACCTTGATGGGTTTCGGCAGAAAGGCAATCACGATTGCCGCTCCGATACAAACGACAAGCACTAACAAAAACAGACGTTTTATCCAAACGACCATCGAAACTACTCCTTACTTTTCAGAACGCCAATCAAGTCGAGATTATTGACTTGTCGCTGGACAGAGAGACCCGAAATGAACGCAGCAAGTATTGTGACTCCTGCTGCAAACCCCATTGTTTTGGGACTGATTATGAGCGGAATGCGAAACATTTCGGACTCAAATCCTTTGACCATTCCAATACAAAACCCGTATCCAATGCAATAGCCAAGTGGGATGGCAATCAAAGTTAAAATTGCGAGTTCCCATAAGAGAACTTGTGCGACTTCCCAACGCGTAAATCCGATCACTCGCAATGTCGCAAATTCACGACTTCGTTCGGAAAGGGAAATTCGAACGGTATTGTAAACGACACCAAACGCAATGATGCAGGCAAAAATCAGATTGACTGACTGCATCCGTAATTGGTTTTCTGTAATTGTCTTATTG
>DAOUPA010000681.1 GCA_030626405.1 Planctomicrobium sp. | reverse complement strand
GATGTAGGCGCCGAGAACAATACGACAATCGTGTTTCCCATCCCAATCGACTTAATTGGACCAATGATGAACAGCGCGACGTCACGGAACGGCCGACCCGCCCCGGAAAGTGACGACAACCAGCAGCTGTAGACATCGGCCAGAAAACGTGGCGCTCGACGGCAAGGATTGTGACGGAATAAAAGCGAAGCGCCCAGATGATCACTTGTTGTCAGATGTTCAGTCTGTTTATCTTTTGACTTTCAGTCAGAACTTCAAGACAGTGAGGGACGGGTGTTCACGAACATGCAGCAGAGTTCAAAGTTTGCTTTGAGAAGCGAAACTGCGGGCGGAGATTCGTCGTCGTGTCCAGACAGGCGAGATCAGCGTGCCGAGAATACGAGGTCCACTGGAGCACTCTCGAAAAAATTCTCACTTTCACGGAGCCACAGGCATTTCGAAAACCAAAGCCTCGGGGGGCCAAGCTTGATTCCTTCCTGCCGATCATTCAGGAGATCCTGGAGTCAGACAAGAAAGTCCACCGCAAGCAGCGTCACACAGCGCAGAGGATTTTTGAGCGTCTCCGTGATGAACATGGCTACTCCGGTGGATGCGCGATTGTTTCGCAAGCGGTCCGCAAGCTGAAACAGCAGAACAAAGAAGTCTTCTTTCCGCTGTCTCATCCACCAGGTGAAGCTCAAGTTGACTTTGGATACGCCGATGTTGTGCTGAACGGTGAAGTGATCCGATGCCGTTGACCGCCGTTAAATCTTCACCAGTCATTCGATGCAACAGGTGACGGGTTTCAAACATTGATTCGTGCTTGAAGAGTTTTCGGCGTCCTTTGGGGCGCGGTGGTAAAGCAAATAAATTAGCAACCGATAATTCCACCCGGTCGACAACACCAGATGAATTTGGGGAAGCCACCTGAGGCATTCTTCCTTCTCCTTGTCTAAAACGGTTTCAGTATGACGAATGTCTACCAAACACTGGTACCGTTATAAGGGGGAAGGTCAACATGGCGGCAATACAATCTCAGAAAACTGACAGCCAGACGCACGACACGCAAGCTGCGCAGATCACCAAAAGCTGGATGTGTCTGGCTAAATGGAACATCTTGTATGAACATTCTACTGTGGATCGTTGTTTCAGGCATCGGTATGAGCCTGATTGCCCTTGTCGGCAGTCTAACTCTCGTTCTGAAAAAGACGACACTCGACAAACTTCTGCTGCCTCTGGTGGCTTTTGCCGCTGGCTCGTTGATCGGCGGGGCGCTCTTCCACATGATCCCCGCCTCGGTCCACGAGATGGGCAACACGACATCGCTTTACGTTTGGATCGTTGTGGGTTTTCTGGTGTTTCTGGCGCTCGAACAATTTCTCAACTGGCACCATAGCCACCAAACGGAAGCCGAAACGAGAGAACCGTTGACGTATCTGATCCTCGTCGCTGATGCCCTGCACAACTTCATTGGTGGGCTGTTTGTTGCAGCGAGCTTCTTGATCGACATTCGGTTGGGGATCACGGCATGGTTAGCGGCAGCAGCCCACGAAGTTCCGCAAGAACTTGGGGACTTTGCCGTGCTAGTACATGGTGGATGGTCAAAAAAAGGAGCGTTGATTTACAACTTTCTTTCAGGACTCACATTTCTTGTCGGCGGATTGGTCGTGTACGGAATCTCTGCCACAGTTGATGTTAACTTCCTCATTCCCTTTGCTGCGGGGAACTTCCTCTACATCGGTGCAGCCGACCTGATCCCCGAGATCAAGAAAAGTAGCAAGGTTCGAACAAACCTCTTTCACTTCGCCGCATTCACAGCCGGTCTTGCGATTTTGCTCGCCATGCGTCTGTGGTTTCCGCATGAGCATTAGGGGAGCTTCATCCCTCCCCGTTTCTTGCAAATTCTCAAGCACGTTCCCCACGCTCAAGCCAACCCAACTGCTGGGCCTTTTCGGTCGTCTTGAATTTGAACCTGTTACGAAAGAGGTTAAGGAAACCATGTTCCGAATCCACATCCTCGAAGCCGAGTTCCCGTAGCCATCGCAACTGTGTTTCGAGATCCAGCAACTTGTTGGACGGGTCATCGTCCTTGCGTTTCCTGTTCATTGCCGCTTCGAAACGGTCATGAATCCGTTGAGTGGCTTTGGCGACACCAAAGTCGATGACCTTGGGTAGCTGCGAGGTGTTCAGTTCTGGTGGTCAAGGTGCCAACGTCTGAGCAGGCAAAAAACTGATTTCATTCGGCTGTATTGTGACGTTTAACCAAAGATACGATGAATGCTGAGTCGTTTACTCTCAATCGTGATCTTTCGTGGAGCACTTCCCCGAACCGAACAAATTCAACACTCCAAGTGAACACTCGCGCGATGCTTTCCCAGACTTCCAGCGGGACACAAAGACCTCCAACACTCTCAGAACAACCCGAGAATCAATCGGTTTTGAAACTTGAATCGGGGTCCTGTTGATGCACTGAATTCAAGGACGTTTCAGGACTTTGTCGCCTGCGCCTTCGAGACATGAGAAGCGATCTCAGCCACCGAATGCTTCGTATAGTCTTTATCAATCTCTAACTCGACCATACGCGACAACGGAGCGGGGAGTTTTTTCCTGAGAGTTCCTAGGAATGAGGGTGGAGCGACAAGAACAAGCCTGCCGAATTGTTGGCTGTTTCTTCCGGATTCAAGGAAAGACACCAATTCTATCGCGAACGATTCCGCCGTTTTGTGCTGGAAGTCTGTCTCAGGATCACCAGCGACTGGTGCCCCCGCTTGCCCGACGAAGGATCCCTGACGATCTGAAACAGACTCGCTCTGCTTCATTGATCCTTCGGGGCTGATTAAGGTTTCGATCTCTTTCAACTCAGGCTCAACGCCATCACTGACCATTGCCAGAATTCGTCCCCGACTGCGATCAGCAACGACAACCCAAGTGGTCGGAACGACAATGTTGCGGTGTTTAAATGTCATCTCTTCCCCCTC
>DAOUPA010000266.1 GCA_030626405.1 Planctomicrobium sp. | reverse complement strand
CATCGTGTCATACGAATCCAGTCTTTGTCGAAGTCGGCGGTAAGCCAATTCGCTCCAGCCGTAAGAGCGCAGACTGGTGCGTTAAAGCTGTGGATGTTTGCTGGAATTCGAAGAAAGGGCAAATCCGAGACGAAGATCAGACAGCAGCCAAAGCGGCTTATGATGTCGCTCGAAAATATTACAAGAAAGCGTCTCAGGAGGCGACAGTAGATTAACGAGAGTTTCCGCTAACCTCAATTCTTGCTCGCTCTCAGTTGTAGAAAGAAGATCACGTTGCCAGCGATAATTAAGCCAATCATGAGGAGATGAGCAACGAGTTGTGGTCCCATGCGGCGTTTGCCTTCCAAGTATTTTTGATCGGGGTCGTTGCCGAGATATTTTTCTACAACGATCGATTCATACTCCGCTGCTCCTTTGATGGCTCCCAGAAGTCCACGGAGTTGTTCGGGGATATATGGGTAGAGCAAAGGAGCTTGAACTCCAGTGCAGCCTGCGACCATCTTGATTTCTTTAGGGTACGGAGTTGCTGCATATTGTACCCACTCCTTCGTCCCTGGGTACGACCCGCTGACATTGACAATCAAGTCCATCTCCTGAATGTTCTCAATGCCGCGACACATGGAAATCTGATCGATGTTTGTTCCACGGGCATCCGTCGTATAAAGGCTGCGCAGGTCGGTCACGATCACTTTGATGACCCCTTCATAACCGGACTTAAACCCGAGGTTAACGTAATCTTCTCCGTAGGTCAGTTCCGGAAAGTCTGCTTTGATGACATCTGTGATTGATTTTTCAATCATCTGAGGGCCGACCGGAAGAAGTGTGATGAAATACATCTTCACTTTCTTCTCGCAGCAATGCCGCGCAAAAGCAGTCGCCATCGGGCCAAGCTCCCCTTCTGTCGAGGGATCAAAATCCCAAGCCATCAAGACACGGTCCCCTTCTTCGAGAGCTTCGATTTCGTCAAAAACGTCCTGCGCCAATTGACTTGGAGTTTCAGGGAATTGCAAACCAAATAAAATCGGGACGGCGACTGAGATCGCCATCATCAGAAAAATCCACCGACGGTCAACATTTTGAAGTGAGTGCAGCGCCATCGCGGAATTCTATATTAAGGATTTGAGGACTCTGTACTTATGCTGGGATAGATTTGTTCATCATATCACTTCAGCCGTACACTTAAAGTGTACGGCTCACCGAACCGTGATGCTCAGTGAGCGATGTCGAGGTGATCGTAACCTTTTTGAGTGACAATGCGGCCACGCGGTGTTCTCTGGATGAGCCCCGTACGTAGCAAAAAGGGTTCGATATCGTCTTCAAGTGTGTCGGAAGGAACAGACATACTGTGCGAAATGGCATTCAATCCTGCAGGTCCTCCTTGGAAAATTGTGATGACAGTTTCCAGATATCGTCGATCCTGCCGCTCCAGACCGAGGGAATCGATTTCGAGGACTTTCATTGCATGCTGAGCGATCTTTGTCGTGATTTTTCCATCGGGGTCTTTGAGGGTCGCGAAGTCCCGTGTGCGGAGGAGAATGTTATTCGCTTTTCGTGGAGTTCCCTGACTACGCCGGGAAACTTCGATTGCGGCTTCGTCGGTGATGGTTGTTTTTAGTTTCTCCGCATTGCGGCGGACGATCTCAACCAAATCTTCAGGCTCGTAAAAATCAAGATGTTCGCGATACACAAACCTGTCTCGCATCGGCGCGGTGAGCATTCCGGCTCGTGTGGTCGCTCCGATGATCGTGAATGGCTTCAGTTGCATATTGATTGTGCGAGCATTAAGCCCATCACCCAAGGCAATATCAATTCGAAAGTCTTCCATTGCAGGATAAAGAAATTCTTCGACAGCTGGCCTGAGTCTGTGAATTTCATCAATAAACAGCACCGACCCATGTCCTGCATTTGTTAAATACGGGAGAAGATCTTTCGGGGCATCGAGTGCCGGCCCTGCAGCGATCTGGAAATCGACATTCAATTCTTTCGGGATGACGGTTGCCAATGTCGTTTTGCCAATCCCGGGAGGTCCATCGAAAAGAATGTGACCGAGCGTGTCATTCCGTTTTCGGGTGGCATCGAGCATCACTCGAACACGTTCGACGACTTTCGTTTGTCCTATCACGTCTTCCAGACACTGTGGTCGCAGACGTTCGTCCACCACTCGAGCGTTAACATCGAATTCTCCGCCTTCGTCTCCCGGATCATCATCCGAGAAGATCGTCTCACGTGCCATTTGGCTCCCTCCGAATCATCAGAAATAGACAGTTCTTTTCTGTTCTTCCGATGAACAATATGTTTGATTTCCGATCACGATCCTGTGGTGACGTGTGAAGATTATGCGAAAACTTTCGTTTGGTTGAACTTCACAAAAAAGGAACGGCGACCGCTTGGGGGCTCATGCGAAATGCGAACAGTAATTCGTCATTCACCCATGAGGCAATAACGTAACTCGTCATGCCTCACCAGGCCCGAATATCTAGTTTTGTAGGTCTGCAAACGCATGATGTGTTTTCCTCAAAGTGCACCAGACAATGAGTTTATGATTCTTGATCGTTTTTGCAAGGGAGGGTTGGCGCAGGCGAGGAATTGCGAGTCATCGTAGGGGAATCTGAAAATTCACATTTAGCTTAGAGACAGTGCAGGCAAGTGTGCGAAAAGCAAAGGGCTTCAATAACTTTCAACGACAATCCTTGTACGCGGGCTGGTGGCGGCTTCAAACTTCGCTTTGAAATCGGAAAGTCATTTCTAGAAACATTTAGGATTCGATCCCTTGGCCTTCACCGCGAAGGTGACCCCTTTGCTTTACTTGATGGCTGCGGTTTCTTTCAACAGAGTGACGACACCTTCAGCGAAGCTTTGGCCGATCGCCATCCGCAACAGTTGACCACCTGTTTCGATGCTCACGCTGGTCTCGTCGATTTGAACAACACGACCGGAGAGCGCAACAGTTTCGAATGATTCCCCTGCTCCCACTTTGGTCACTTTCTCTGTAATCAACTCTGTAAACCACGCGACCGGGACGTCGTTCCGAGCAGTGACAGCGCTGAGGATTGTCATTTTCATTGGATCCTGATGACTGATTCCAATACCGAAGATGTTGTCTCTGGCAATTATTGAGTAATCGCCAGCATTCGACGAAGCGAGCAATTTCGCTTTCCCGGTGCTCAGTGTTTTTCGTTTTGTGCCTGGAATGATCAGGGCTTCAATTCCCAACGAAATGTCGAACTGCCCGGTCTCTCCGATTGGAGTGAGCCGGAGAGATTTGATTTCGTGGAGCTGGTCTGAGTTTGCGAATTGGAACATCGCGGCGGTCAGTTGCGAAAGTGTTCCACGAGCTTTCACGTCAAAGGGCATCGTTCGGTACAGACCGAAACGACTCGCAGGGGAACCGGAATCAACATTGGCGTTCTGAAGTTTTGCCCCACGAATCACTGAAAGTAACCAATTTCGATAGAGCGAACGTGCTGTTTCCAAATCGGCAGGTAGGGATTGTTTCTGCCAAATTTCGATTCTCTTACCAGCCGTGCGAGCATCAGCCAATTTGTTTTCTTGCTTTTCAATCTCAGCTTGAAGCGATGCCTGCTGCGTACGGAGTTTGTCCAGAGGACCTTGGATCATCGTGTTTAAAACGTAATCACCGAGGCGGAGTATTCCCATCAATGCCAGAAACCCGAGGAGGATTTGTTGTCGATTCGGCTTCATGACTTCTCCCCCGTAGTCTTCTTTTTTACTCCATTTTCAGGGGAAGATTCCTTTGATGAAGAGGTCTTTTGTTTTCCCTTAACTGCTGATCTTTCGGCAATCTGCTCGGCGGAAAGGTGACTTGTGTATTCACTTCTGGGCCGACTGCGGACGTTCATCGTAGTTTGGAAAGTCCAGATACTTTTCTTGCCCTGCTTTCTTTCACGAATCCCTGGAGTTTTCAGTTGGTGGTATTTGTCGCTTAGGCTGATCTCCATTTTTCGAATCGCTTCTGGTGATTTGCTTGTTCCGCGAAAGGAGACGACGGCTCCTCTTTGGGTCGGGGAGACCGAAAACTGTTGTAAAGAAAGTTCAGGACTCGAAGGAATGCGGAGCGTGATATCTCGCAGTTCGTCCAGCCAATTCATTCGCGCCTCTTCCCGATGCCGAAGAATTTTATAGAGATTGCGTTTCCTGGCGGTCTTCTTGACCAGATCATTCAACTCGTTTCGGCGCGTTGTCAGAGTTGTAATTTCACTTTCGATTGCAGCAAACTGTGAATTGACGTAGTACCAGCCTCCGCCCACGACTAGTAGAACCAATGCGGCAATGCCGAGTATTCGGTTGCGCGTATTGATAGGAACAGGCGGTTTCTTCGGATGTGCGAAATCGATGACAGGCGTTGTTTCCAACGCTTCCTCTTTGAGGGCTGCGACCAGAGGAGTAAAAACTCCAAACGCCGCGCCGTTGATATCACCATCAACCAAAGAGGCAGAGGTCACCTGTTGAATTTCGAACGGATACTGAGCCTGCAATGCCTCGGACAACTGAGCCGTTTCGACAGTGCTGCCAACAAGAACGACTTTGCCGATCTCGACTTCTTCAGTCAGCAAGGTCCGCTGAACTTCTCCGGCAATGAACTCTGTTCGCTGCGAAGCGTTCATGTCTGAGGAAAGACGAACTGTCCGGGAAAGCAGTGGCAATTGATGTTGTGTGATGAGCAGATGAACAGCGTCGGCACCTTCGCTGATGACGAGAGTGGCAGATTCGATTCCATCTGATGGCGGGGGAGTGAAGATTCTCAGTGGGTGTGGAGTAATGAGAATTCGATATGTCGGACAATTTGCAGCGGCGATGAGTTCCCGAACGAACTGCTGGTGTTCGACAGGCAGCACGACCACAGAGACGTTTCGGCTGCCGTTCTCATCGGGCGAATAGGGGATGAAATCGAGCAGGCTCTCCTCAGTAAGGCCGGAGAGTTGGCGAATTGCCAGATTCCGCACCAGAATGGGTAGTTCTGCATCACTAGCAGGTGGGACGGTCAATGTTACGGAATCAACCGCGCCGCGACTCACGCATAAAAGCAACGTCGCTTTACTGGCTTGTAGTTCAGAGACGAGACTTTTGAGGAGATCTGCTATCGACGGCTGAGATTCGTTTTCGTTCTCGGTTGTCGTTTCTTCGTCGGCGTCAACGACGGGGATCTCCTTTTCGCCCGCGCTGATGATGCGCATCACCCCACCTTTCTCCGCCTCTGCATAAGCATAGCGGAGAAGTTTCTGAGATGGAGTCCAGTTGACAGCGAGAATCTTGCTCATTGGTTTATTGTGCTCGCGGGTAAGAGTGTCTGATTTCCTCGCAGTACTATTTAGCGAGGCAGAAAGCGACAATCTTGCTCACGTGCGGTATCTGTTGACGAAAATGTTTCTGCTGTAAATCTTCATTAAAATGTACTCGATAGAAATTTCACTGTTCACTTTAAGTGAACGGCTAAGTCACAATTCTTCGTTTTCACTTCTGAAAAGCAACCGTAGCGGCACAGGCAGACCCTGGTCGGTGAGATCGATCCAGTCTACTGGTGCGGCGGGGCTTTTACTAACATCAATTGTCACTTTTCGACGCAGAAATGGACCGCCGGATTTTCTGAAAACAACGATTTCGCCAGTGAAAACATCTCCACTGGTTGTGATGTCGTCCGCCCAGCGGCGGTAGAGATTCACGCTGACGACCTGACGACTGACAAGCCAGGCGGCACTTCGTTTTTCCACTTCATTAAGAGAGTTTCGCTCTTGGATGATTTGAGATGCAATTTCCGCCGTGATTTCAGGAAGACTATTCAGCACTGCTTCTGTCGCTTGGTGGATATTGATGCGACCGGTGATTATTTCCGAGAGAATTGTTGTTGTTTGAGTGAAGAGAAGCTCGACGATTTCCAAAAACTCTGGTGAAGTCGACTGCAATGGAGAAACAACTCTGCTTTTCGAACTCCCACTGGCACTCGGCACATCGACGTACGAATCAATCAGCGAAGCAGGCGAAGAGATCGTAAACGGAGAAGGTGCGTTCGCCGAGAAAGGAACGTCGCTTGGTTGCACACCAGCAATCGGAGTGGTCGATTGCTGGGGCTCTTCGGTATCTGCAAATGAAATCCCGTGTTGCCTCGACAGTAGAATGTACCGAACCAATGGTTCATCGAAATACTCTGTGAGTGATTCTTCAAGTTGCGAAAGGTCGGAAGCATTCAAATCAATCTTCGACTCTCCTTCTGGATTAAGGTTTCGTTCCGCACTGCTGCACGTCAGGAGTTGCGTCCAGTCGCTTACGCCCTGCCCTGCACCGAAGCCTAACTGATCGTCCTCAGCAATTGCTGATCCATGCAGCAGTTCACGAGTGATTCCTTTCACGAACAACAATTCATCGAGTGTTCTCGGGATGCCATTGCGTGGCTGATAAGGTTTGTCGAGCCGTTGATAATATTCGCTTTCCGCTCCGAACTCGCGAGGTTCATCATCAGAATCGAGCCAGTCAAGCATGGCGTCTGCAATCGGTTCGGTCATGCCTGGGAGTTGCAACAATGCCTCGCGACCTGCCCCCGGTTCAGACTCTTCCCAGCGAAGCAATGTCGCCAGGTGAAGCCGAGCTGACTCGTATTGTAAACCGAATATTAGATTCGATTGTTGTCCTTGTCTCACAGGGTGCAGAACAGAGAACTGCCAGGAATTCGATCTTCTGGATGCGATATGATCACCTGCGGACGTTTCCCCGCCAAGACTGACAGCCCTCACTGTGCGCCCTTGGAAAATCTCTGGTTGATTCCCTAGGCCACCGAGTGACTGGCGCTGGTCTTCCGGAAGTCCGATGACCCAGATTAACATCGCCTCTGCGCTAGCAAGAGTTTGCTGCGCCTGAATGAGTTGTCCGTTGATCTTGGCGGCTTCGTATTCCGTCGACATCGCAGCCAAAAAACCAAACCCTGCCAGAGCGAGCATCATCACCAGCACCAACACGACAATCAGCACAACGCCGTGCCGTTTGGCTTTGTTTGAAGTGATTGAACTTCTGATCATTGGAACTCTCCCAGAGATTGAGAAGAGAACTCGCTGGAGTTGCCCAAGCCGGAGGAGTCGTATTGCGGCACCGGATTCTCGAGCAAAATGATACGCCAGTAACTGCGTGGGGTGATGCCTGCCAGCGGCGACAAGTCAGACTGAGCCGACTCTTCATTACTCAAGCCAGGACTGCTTTCGGAGACATCCTGCTCGGCACTGAATGAATCGTTCAACTCCTGCTCAATCTCTTGAGACTCTTGTGCAGGTGCTTCGACTGCGGTCAGCTTTTCCAGTTCCTTGGTGTTGATGACATCCAGGCGGATTCGAATCGCCGCCGGGTACGAGTCGTCGCTGTGTTCCCCCACAGGCCAGCGAGAGGCCCAGGTCGTGCCGTCGAAGTATTCGAATTCGCAACCAACAACTTCTGGAACCAGATCGTAATGCGGCGCGATGACGTCTGTTTCAAATTCCGAATCGGCAAGTTCGTCCAATCGATCTTGCTGAGGAAAGAGCAGTGATTCAAGCGTTAGGCGGTCGACCTGAACATCGTCCGTAGACAGACTTTCCTGCAACGTGGAACGGTCGTTCAACAGTGAAAACAGATCGAGGGAGTCAACCTGAATGCGGTACAGCCCGGAAGGCAGAGAATCGGCGGCGTTTTCCCCTGAGAATTGAAACTGGTAAACGACTGTTTGGAATTCTGAGACAGTCGGAGACTGGCTCTCTCCATCTGCGCCACCCGTTGCGTTCGAGCCTCCGCCGAGTTCGCTGAGTAGATCGACATTCGAATCTCGTCGCTGGGGAACGATCCGATGAGTGGTTATCCGAATTGCGGTTGATGTTCCTAGAAAGATCGGTGCGGCTGGGTTGGTCGGCTGTGATGAACTCGCGAAGACCGATTGCTCTGAAAACAGTTCCTCGTTCTCCAGATCAGAAAACAGATTGACAGACTCTGAGCCGTTATCAGTGAAGGCCGGTGTCGTCACTTGCCGGCTTTCCGCAGGAGTTAACACTGTGCTGAAGTCATCGGACATCAATTGAAAGAGGGAACGGACCAGTTGCTGTTCGGTCACTTCTGCTTTTCCGGCACTCAGCAGGCTGTTATACATCGACATCATCCCCCAGACGGTCGACATCAGAGCAGAGACCAACACCGCTGCGATGAGTAATTCAATCAGGGTGTAACCTGATCTGGCCGAGACAGAACCGAACTTCCTGATCATTACAGATCCCCTCCGAACTCGGTTTGCGAGGAAATCTCCCTAGTGCGAATCCAACGTGTCAGGGAAAACCGAACTGGTCGTGTGAGCGTTTCGTCTGCTTGCTTCACTTCGACAGTCAGCTTTTGCAAACCAGCCTGAGAGAACGTATCGGCGTCACCCTGCAAAGCAGATGTGGCGAGATCAAGATTTTCCAAACGAACCGAATACAACCATTCCGATTCACCTTCCTGAATGGCGGTTCCATACAACTTATTGCTGGACTGGGAAAGACTGCCCGTGCCTCCAATTCCTTGCGAATCAAAATTGCTCTCTTCCTCGATTGCGAATTCATCGAGGCCTGTCGAAAACTCCAGCTCGGCAGGCAGCAACGGATCCCCTTCGACCTGCTCCAATGGTCGCAGTCCGAGCAGTAATTCGTTCATTGTGTTTTCACACAACTGTTGAGACTTTGTTTGCAAAGATGCTTTCGTCGCTTGGTCGCGTCCCATCCCAACGAGTCTGGCAAGAACGACCACGCTTCCCATGAGAATGGCAGTCGCCAGAATGACTTCAATCAGGCTGAACCCTGATCTCGGCTGCGATGGAGATACTGCTTGATTCCGATGTTGGCTAGAAATCATTCGAAATCCTCCGTCATTCCGGGTGAAGAATCCTGCTGGGAAATCATGCGATACGGAGCCGCGTAACTGATGGCACCGGTGAGCCCGCGGATTTTCAGATCGACGAAAAAGTCTCGCGGGCCAGAAAGTCGAACGGACGCATCCTCTGTTCGACCATTCGGAAGGAAGCGAATCGGAGGTGACCAGAGAACACGTTCCCCGGTTGCGTTCAGTTGACTCCCGGTCACCTCTGGTGAGAAGTCTTCTGACTGAACTTCGAGTGGAGTGTCTTGCTCACTTTCCGAGATTTCCACAAACGCGATTGTTGCCGGGAGTTCACCTTCGCGAAGAATACGTGGAAGATTTGACTGCGATGAGAGACCGCTTTCGCTCAACTCAAGCTCACTCTCTTCAAAGCCAGCATTTGTCGTAGAATCTTCGATTGTCAGTCCAGAAGGCGTAGAGTTCGCACCTCCTTCTGCAAGTCCGTTGGCTGCTGTTGCAAATGAGGCTGGAACGGTTTGAATCAGCCAGCGATTGCCGTTGATTTCGAATCGAAACTCCACCTG
>DAOUPA010000731.1 GCA_030626405.1 Planctomicrobium sp. | reverse complement strand
GTCCCTACTCTCCGGCAGAAGCAGCCAAGCGATTTGAATTGCATCCGGATTGCAAAATCGAACTGGTTGCCTGTGAACCGGATGTGATTGATCCGGTGCATATTGCTTTCAACACCGATGGCAAACTTTGGGTTGTTGAATACACTGACTACCCGAACGGTCCCGGCGAAGGTCAGCCGGGGTTGTCGCGGATTCGCGTGCTCAGCGACGACGACGGAGATGGTCGCTACACGAACCCGGTGACGTTTGCGGAGAAGCTGCTGTTCGCGAACGGGTTGATGTTCTGGAGAGATGGCGTCATCGTCACCACCGATGGCAAAATCGAATTCATGCGAGACACCGACAACGATGGCAAAGCCGACGACCGGCAAGTCTGGTTCCAAGGCTTCGCAACCAAGAACCCACAGCTCCGGCACAACCATCCACAACTCGCCATGGACTGCAAAATCTACGTCGCCAACGGACTACGTGGCGGCGACATCGTCCCTGGCCCAGATAACCCTTGGGGCCTCGATCCCAACGCAAAACCTCTCTCCATCTCCGGCCGCGACTTTCGGTTTGACCCACTCAACGGCAAATACGAAGCCATCGCCGGCATGGCACAGTTCGGAATGACGTTTGATCACTTGGGTAATCGCTTTGTCTGTACAAATCGAAACCCTTGCCGTCAGATTGTCTTGGAAAACGAACAACTCGCGAAGACACCCGGGTTGCGCATTGCAAGGCATTATGAAGATGTCGCTGCCGCTGGTGAAAATTCCAAGCTGTACCCAATTTCGCGGACATGGACCACATCAAATCTTCATGCGAATCAATTTACGGCGGCGTGTGGGGTGATGATCTTTCAAGATTCAGGTCTTGATTTTCGAGGTGATATTTTCACCTGTGATCCCACTGCAAATTTGGTCCATAGAGAAAGTGTCCACTCTCGACAAGGTCCGACATTTGAAGCGAGTCCTGGCAGAGACGGTGTTGAATTTCTGGCGACACGCGATGAATGGTTCCGTCCGGTCAATCTGTCGCACGGTCCAAACGGTGGATTGTACGTTGTCGACATGTATCGCGCTGTGATCGAACATCCTCAGTTTATGCCTGAAGAGTTGAAAGATCGACCGGATCTTACTCTGGGGACAGACCGAGGAAGAATCTGGCGAGTCATTGGCAAAAAAAAGTGGACGGTTGATCGAGCCCCTAACTTGAAAGCGGCAAACGCTGAAGTCCTTTTATCCGCTTCCCAAGGTTATTCTCCTTGGTTACGAAATCACGCAAATCGGCTTCTACTGGAGAACAAAAACGAGTCGCTGTTAAACAATATCCGAACTCGCTTGGCAACTCACAAAGGACCTTCGCGTGATTTCCTGCTACATCTCCTTAGCTCCGCTAACGAACTCAAGTTGGCAGACTTGGAAGTCAGTCTGAACGCAAAGAATTTTAGCCCGTTTCTGTCAACAACGATAAAATTAGGCGCAAAAGAGTTCTCGAGCGATCCCCAATGGCTTGAGATTCTCAACAAGAAGCTTGCGTCATTCACGGAAGGGAATTGGTCAGACGCAGACTTTGCGCTCTTAGGACACGTTCCTTGGACTGCTCTTTCGGAAGCAAATCGAAAAGAGCTCCTGAAACATCTCATTGCAAATGCTGTGCGTGAAGATGAGTACGATCCATACTGGCTCTCAACATACCTCGGAATCAGTTCCCGGAATGATTCCTTGATGGTACTGGAAGACTTACTTCAGGCCGTTCGAAAGACTGACTCGACCATCACTCTTACTCCCGTCGTTCACGATATTACTCAACTTGTTGCTCGTCAAAATCAAGAGGGACAAGTTGATTCGGTTCTGGCTTCGATTGCGTCCAGTGCTGAACTTAATGTCACCACAAAAATGGCGGCTCTCTCTGGACTTGCAGATGGTTACCCCGGCGGAGTTAGAGCACTTCATGGACGAGTTGCAAAACTTTCCGGTGAGCAGCAGGCAGCCGTCAAGACGTTGTTGAGTGGAGCATCGGAACTGTACTCTGCCGATAAAATTGCCCCGCAACTCGTTCCGATTGTGACATCACTGTTAAGCCTCGCGGACGACGCCACATCACTTCAACAACTCATCACCGCCACTGGTTCTGGCGATGCAAATCATGCATCGCTTGCTCTGGCTGCATTGCTCAAACGGCCTGCGGATCAGGTGAATCCAGCGTTGCTTAAGCTGCTACCGCAACGGCGGGGATCTGTTCGCCGTAGCATCCTTCAAGCAATGGCGAGCAATGCCAGCATGGCGCCGACCTTGCTGGATGAAATCGAAGCCGGGCGCGTGCCGCCACTGGAAATTAATGCGACTGTTGAGAAAACTCTCTATCGCCACAAGGACAAAGACCTCGTCGC
>DAOUPA010000614.1 GCA_030626405.1 Planctomicrobium sp. | reverse complement strand
TCATCAGTGATGTTCTGGTCATCGTCGAGCGGGACATTAAAGTCGACTCGCATTAAAACTTTCTTGCCAGCAACATCAATGTCTGCAATTGTCTTTTTCGCCATCGCGACGAGTTCCTTCGGTTGTGATTCAAGGGTGATACGAACGGGAATCTATAGTATAGTGTCCGCAGATATCAATGTCGCACTTTGCAGCCTGCGTGTCGCCGTTCGAGGAAGACGTCAAGCTGCCTCGAGGCACTTCGGAATTCCTTCACAACTCTGAACACTTCGCGCTCAACTCTCGACAGTCCCTTCACACGCATCAAGATTGGCCGTTTCATGATTTTCTCATTATCACAACTCTCTCCAGTTGAAGCGAAAGCAAACTGGCTGTTGATTGGAATCACCGAAGATGGTGAGTTTGACGAAACAACCCAGGCCCTCGACGAAGCCTTGGTTGGAAGCCTCACCCGCATGAAGGAACGTGAAGACCTGACCGGCAAGGCAGGTGAGTTGACAATCATTCCGGACGTTTCACAACTCAGCGCCGACCGACTCGTCATCGTGGGATTGGGCAAAATCGAAAAAATGAAAATTGGCGGCTTCGGCAAAGCCATCGTCACTGCGGTTCGGAAGATCGCTTCCAAAGCGGATCAATCCCTGAATATCTGCCTTCCCGCCGCTGCTGCGAAAGCATTGGGCGAAGAGGCAGCCTTAGAACGGATCGCAGATGTGGTGACCGTTGGCTGTTCAACTCAAGGGCTTTACAAAGAAGAACAGGACCGCCACGAATTCACTTCCGTGACGATCCTGGGAGCCGAAGAGAATAAGCAAAACCAGGATGCCATTCACCGGGGTCGCATCCTCGGAGAAGCCATCAACTTGACGCGTAATCTGGTCAATCGACATCCAGACGATCTTTATCCAGACTCGTTTGCACAAATCTCTGCCGACGAAGCAGCGGCACTCGGAGTGCGGGGAGAAATATTGGACGAGCATATGCTCGAAGATGAAAACATGGGGGCACTCCTTGCGGTTTCCAGAGGAACTGATCGTCCGCCGCGCATGGTTGTACTGAAATACGAAGGTGGCGGCGAAGGCGCTCCAACACTTGCATTGGTTGGAAAAGGAGTCACCTTTGATAGCGGCGGTCTTTCGCTGAAGCCCTCGGCTGGCATGATCACCATGAAGTCAGACATGGCAGGCGCAGCGACGGTTCTCGGGGCAATCACCGCCATCGCGAAGCTGAAGCTTCCAGTCAACGTCACCGGATACATGGGACTCGTCGAGAACATGACCGGCGCTGGCGCCTACAAGTTAGGAAGTGTGGTCACCGCCAGAAACGGGAAGACGATCGAAATTCATAACACAGACGCCGAAGGGAGGCTCGTGCTGGCAGATGTCCTTGCCTATGCGGTCGACCAGAAAGTCGACAAAATTGTCGACCTGGCAACGCTGACAGGCGCATGCGTTGTCGCTTTAGGTGAGGATGTTGTCGGTGCATTCTCTAACGATCAAACATGGTGCGAGAGGGTTCTCAATTCTTCTCGTGAAGTCGACGAAGACATCTGGCAAATGCCGATGTACGACTTCTTCGCTGAGCAACTCAAGTCGGAATTTGCTGATTGCAAAAACATCGGCTCGCGCTGGGGAGGAGCGATCACCGCCGCGAAATTTCTGGAGCAGTTCGTCGACGAGACTCCCTGGGTTCACCTGGACATCGCTGGTCCATCCTATGCGGAATCGAAGTCGGCTCACCAGGATGCTGGCGGCACAGGTGTAATGGTCCGAGCGCTTGTACGGCTTGCGATGGAAAATTAGTCACAATTTTTCAGCGAGGAGAGACTCAATCCTGATTCGAAATCAATAATGGTTCACGTTCATAGTAACGTCGTCTCGATAGCATAAACGAGGAACATTGTTTCGAACGCGGTATGCGTTTACTGCAGAAACAGGAAAACGCAATTGACTCTGCTTCACGTTTCGCCGCACGCTTCAAGTGTGTGGCGAAATAGCTTGATAGCTATCGAGCAGTACAAAGAATTGACAACCGGAGAATTCCAACATGGCTCTTGATCTTGCAGTTGTCCCTGTGGCTGGGTTGGGGACGCGTCTGCTGCCTGCCACGAAAAGCCAGCCGAAAGAGATGCTCCCTGTCGGTCGCCGACCTGTCGTTCAGTATATCGTGGAGGAACTGCGAGAATCTGGCATCAAGCGTATTCTCTTCATTACAGGTTATGGAAAATCGTCGATTGAAGACTTCTTCGACGTGAACCAGCAACTCACCAACCATCTCCGTCAGACCGGAAAAGAAGAGCAACTCGCTGAACTTGCGTTCGAGCAGAATCAGGTTCAGTATGCGTACACCCGGCAACGGGAACAACTCGGTTTGGGGCACGCAGTTCTACTTGGGGAACCGTTCGTTGGGGGTCAGCCGTTCGTGGTTGCCCTGGGCGATTCGATCATTGGGATGCACGCGAAGTCGCGCATCGTTGAACGCATGATCGACGAATACGAAAAATCGAATGCCGATGTCGTCGTCTGTTTTGAAGAGCTTGACGATCCTAGAGAAGTCGTTCGTTACGGAATCGCTCAACCGAAAGGGCAGATCACAGGAGACGTCTTTGAACTCGAAAGCCTCATCGAAAAACCTTCGGTCGAAGAAGCGCCTAGTAATCTTGCAGTCGCGGCGAGATACGTCTTCAGCCCGGCAATCTTCGGTGAACTTCAAAAAACAGGACGCGGCAAAGGAGGCGAAATTCAACTGACCGATGCGATGTGTCAGGTTCTCAAAAAAGGTGGCAAAGGAATCGGAATTCGTCTCCCCAAAGATGAGCCACGATTCGACATCGGAAACTTCGGCAGCTACTTCCAGGCATTTGTCGATTTCGCACTCGCCGATCCACAATATGGTGAAGGTTTGGAAATCTACCTGCGTGAGAAACTCAGCCTCGACTCAGGAGAAGGCTGATGCAAATCATTCGTAGACGCGCTTATGCCCGAGCTGGGTTCGTCGGGAATCCATCGGACGGTTACCACGGCAAAACGATTGCGTTAACAATCAAACAGTATTTCGCGGAAGTCACTCTGTACGACTGGCCGGCGGTGGAAATTGTCTGGTCCAACGATGACCAGAGTCGGTTCCGTTCTATCAAGGAACTGGTCGAAGATGTTGAATTGCATGGATACTACGGCGGCGTTCGGCTCATCAAAGCAACAATCAAGCGGTTCTATGAATACTGTGAAAAGAAAAATTACCCACTGCACGACCGAAATTTTTCGGTCCGATATTCAACTTCCATTCCGCGCGCTGTTGGCATGGCAGGCTCCAGCGCCATTATCGTGGCAACGTTGCGAGCGCTAATGGATTTTTACGATGTTGAAATTCCCAAACACATTCAACCCTCACTCGCATTGAGTGTCGAGACGCTCGAATTGGGGATCGCAGCCGGTCTTCAGGATCGAGTTGTTCAAGTTTACGAAGGTGTCGTCGCGATGGATTTCGCTGAAACTGCAATGACACTCGAAGACGGAATGGAATGCGGTCAATACGAAAATTTGAAAACAAGCAAGCTCCCTTCAATCTATGTCGCCTACAGCACTGAAGTCGGCGAGCCGACTTATGTTGTCCATAACCCGCTGCGCGCTCGCTTTAATGCTGGCGATCCAGATGTCGTGAATGCAATGAAGACATTCGCCGGGCTGACCGAGCAGGCTCGTA
>DAOUPA010000552.1 GCA_030626405.1 Planctomicrobium sp. | reverse complement strand
TAGGTCTTCTTCACTGATCGTCCCTTTACGGCACATTTTTTTCAGTTTCGAAAACGAAACTGGTCCTTCCTGCTCATCTCCGATGGTGTAAAACCATTGTGTTGACTGAGCAGCCCTTGCGGATCCCGTTGGCTGAGGTTCCTCTTGTCGCGGTTGTTCAAACAGCCCTTCCATTTGACTGGCGGGCTTCCACTGACGGCCATCTGCGGAGACTTCGTGGTCTGCGTGAAGCCGGCCACGATTCTTCAACGAAAGCAACTGATCAAAACTAAACGGCCCCATATTCTTTCCATGGATCCGCACGAAATACTTTTGATCATTCGAGTCCGGCATGTTTCCCTCTTCCACTCTCAAAAAAATGATATTCACTTACATGATTGCGTTCGATGGTCACTGCCCATTCGATTGCATCATCGTTCTCCGGCAATGAATTGCTCTCTCGCTATTGTTGCACAACTTTCGTCGTTGCCTGTTGAGTTGCAAAGACAGGCCGTCCCTGCGATAGAAAACTGCTTGCTGTCTTTTTGATCTCGATTGCTCCACCTTGAGCTTCGCCAATTAATCTCCATTGGCTCGCCGTTTGAGTCTCATTTACAAAAACAACATGCAAGTCCCACGTTCCCTTTGCATTCCAATCTGTCTCGCAGGTCCAATTGGAATCTTGCTTTCGCAGCCAACCAATCATTGTTGTTTGAGCTTTTAAGTTGATGGCTTGCTGCGATTCCGCTTTGGCCGCCGATTTCCACATGTCACCCAGACTTTCCAACTTTTGGAATGTGACCAAAACTTGGCTCGCCGCTTCAGTCGCCTTCTTTCCTTCGAGGTCGTCCGGATCCATCCAACGAGCAAGAGGACTGATCGGCGCTTCTTGCAATAATGTCACATGGTCTTCCAACGCTTTCTTCAGGAAGACATCTCCTTCTCCAGCCGCTTCCAATGTTCGGCGCAGAAGATCCCATTTCAGAAATGGATTCATGTTTTCAGTTGCAACAAGCTTCACCGCAAGGTCATGACAGAACGTGTTCCAAGTCTTGGTGTCAACGGAAGGGAGTTGTCTTTTCACCCAGAGAGAGACTTCGCTGCATGGCGCTTGCACGGTTTCAAAGGCACGGAGTTCGTCCGGTCGGACATCTCCACATTCAGTCAATTCATCTGCACTGTATCCGACGAAATGATCAAATTTGAATAACTTGTCGGAAAACTTCTTCTTCTTTGGAAGGTAATAAGTTTTCCCGTCTTTTGTTCTCAGGCACCAGGAATCTTTAATCAGTGGCGTATCAAAGATTCGTTGAAGGCGATCTTTCAGCTTAGGATCCGTCTCACCAACGACGGGGAGTCTCTCCTGAATTGCACTGAGTTGCAAAAGATAAGCAGAAATGAGCTGAGCGTCAGGCGCGCCAGGATGCTTTTTGAGATACGCCTCACATGATTGGGCACGTAGCTTCGCAGGGGAGGAACCTGTCGGCCAAACTTGAGGCCAATCACGAGTGACTTTCGACCATTCCAAGGCCGCTTCCCAGAATGCGGTTTCTTTTGCTGACTTGCGAATTGAATCGGCGTTTGAATCCGTTTCCAATGTCTCTGCGTATTTGATCAATGCATCATGATAGTTCTTGACAGCGGCCTGTGCATTCTGAGAGCTCTGGGCAATGAGTGCGAGTTTGGTCACGTTGTGTCGTGCTTTGGTAACGTTGAGTCGTTTGGATCGCAGGTCTTCTAACTGTTGTCGACGAGACATCAGCAGCTTGATCTGACTGGTGATCTCGGGTTGCAACTCTTTTGCCTGGATTTGCAATTGAGAAAGTTTGACTGATGACTCCTGGAGTACTGTTGCGATCTCTTTTTTATCCGGATTCTCTGCAATCTCCTTGTCTGCTTGAAGGAGGCTTGCTGTGATATTTTGAATTCCCGACTGGATAAGCTTTTGTTGTGTTGCCATCTGTTCGTCGTGGCGACTTTCCCAGTCGCGTTTCAGACGATCAAACTTCAATTCATCATCAATTGAGAGCACATACGGACGTGCTTTGTCGAGTGCTGCAATGGCAACTGTATAAGAATCCGCTGCCTCCACTAATGCGAATTGCTGGTCTAAACGCTTGCTGCGTTCTTGTTCGTCTTGGACTTCGTTATTTAATCGCGTTTGCAACGCTTGCAGGTTCTCCCAACGCACGGCGTCCGAGCGATTTTCGAGAGCTGTTTGTGCTTGCTCATATTGGCGGTCGTTCAATAATTGTTCGACATGGGCCGCCAAGGTGGCGACTTCGTTTGAACGCATTTGCCGAAAAACAAGCAGGCCGACAAAACCGACAAGAACCACGAGCGCTGTGATAGCCGTTCCCAGCTTGAGGCGGTGCGACCGTGTTTCTGCAAGTTGCAATGTCCCAAAACGGTTTTCAAGACGAGTCGCCAGCAGGTCCGGCAGTGAACGCTCAAGACGGTTGATTTCATTGTCGAGACGTTCGAGTTCTTCGATCGATGCATTGGAATCGAGTGCCCGCTCCAATTGTGCGATTGTTTGATCGTATTTCTGTTCGTTGGCTTCGCGTTCGTTTTCATCGTCGATCCATCCCAAGACAGGGGCAAGCTGTTCAAAGATGGGATCACCAGCTGGTAAGTTAGCGCTCTTTTTCGCTTCCAGCCAGCGGGCGCGAAGCATTCTAGCTCGGTCGAGATCAAGCTCAGAGAACGCTTCATCGAGTTCAGTGGCCAGTTGCTGGATTTCTTCGCGTGCCGATTGTCGACTCATTCCTGCCAGACTTTTTCGCACTGCCGTGATCAATTTAGCGGGTGCGTCTTCCAGCCATTCGCCAGACGTAATCTCCTCATAGATTTGATTCAGGTTCTCTTTGTCTCCGTTTTGATGTGCCTGTTTGGCTGCAATTGCGATTTCCGCGAATCGTGCCCGCTCAAATTCACGGACATCTTCTTCCCAGGTGAAAGTTTCTGGATCGGCTTCTTTTAACTCTCGAAGCACAGCCAGTCGAATGCGTAGCGGTGCTCTTGTGATAGCAAGTCGACGGTGACGAGCCAGCAGCTTCCGTAGCGGCTGTTCGAGAAACTGTGCTTCGATCAGTTGTTCGACAACTTCACTGTTGAGTTGTTCCGCAGGTGGCATGTCGTAGAGAGTGACCACTCCGGACCATTCCTCGGCTTCCGGGAATGTCAGTATCGTCACAACGTCGACAAGATTGGGCGGTCCTTCTCCGAATTGAATCGCTTCAGAACGTAAACCGGCGCTGAGCAGTTCCGAGACACGGCGCAAGCGGCGATTAACCTCGCGGCACGCTTCGGCATACTGCACATTCGCCTCTCGGAGGCTGTCCGTCAGTTCACAATCTTCCGACTGAATCGTATAGCGAATTTCATCGACAATGGATTGATAGTCAGTCATTACTTGTTCTCTCCTTCCGTTGATGTCCCTTCAGAAGAATCTGGTGCCGAGTCTTGATAGACAATAAACGGAACATATTCTGGATCGCTCTTATCTGAAAATGCTTTCTGCCTGATACGAAGTTCATGGACTTCGACGTTTTTCATCTCTTCGAGTGAGGCAATCATATCGAAGGCAGTATTCACAAATATAATCAAATCAGAGAGAAGTTTAATTTTCTTCTCTACTTTTCCCTTGTCTGATTCATCGGGCTTTGATGCTGCTAGAATGGTCTTCTGAATGGATTCCAGCTTATTCATGTTACCTTCTATGGTTGAAATAAAGTCGCTTTCAAGAAGGTCTTTGAAGTCAGGTTCAGTAAGCTTATATTTTGATACGTCCTTCGCTAATTTTCCTTTCAATGCTTCTGAGAAATTTCCTGTTTCTTGAATTGACCTCTCGTAATCAGATTTCACGCTCTTCCCTAAAGCACTCTCGAATCCAGTAGCGTCAAGCGATTTAACTGAGATCTTGAGCTGTGGAATCTCCATTTTGTCTCCGTCATCTCCCGGTTGACTTCGTCTGAATACTTCGGGGCGAGCCTTTTCCTTTCGAATGAGCAAAGTGGCCACAATGTCATCAGGCTGGCTTGTGTAACTCTTCATAAATTTAGAGTTATTAAATTCTGAATCACCCAAGGGCCTCGAAGAAATCCCCAACGTGAGCCTGATTGCTGTTTGAAGATATTCAACTTTAAAATTGTTTTTATTGAATTTTGAACCAGGCACTTTCACACCGCCAACAGAGAACGTCAATGATTCGAGTCGAAGCAATGTTTGCTTTTCTGCCGTGTTCGTTTCAAGCTTTCCATCGAGTGCCTCCGGCAATTTGACTGGAAAAATGCTTTTTGCAAACGGTCTTGCTTTGTCTCGACTAGTGCGCATGAAAAACATGGAAGACT
>DAOUPA010000639.1 GCA_030626405.1 Planctomicrobium sp. | reverse complement strand
TCAGATTAAATGACCGGGAGGTAATCAATGATCGTGAAGAATACGCAACGGAGAGGAGAATTTCGAGGCGGAGAGTGCGATTCAGTTACCCGAGGTATTGGTTACGTCCACTTTGCTTGGCACGATAGAGGTTGGCATCAGCAACTTCAAAAAGATCTTTAGCTGCAAAAGACCCTAGCCCACAAGTGTGAGCGCCTCCAGCACTAATGGTGAGTTGAATCTCACCGTGCGACGTCGGAAAAGGATCCTGGCTGACCAGATCGCAAAGTTGCCTTCCAATCGCGTCCAATTCTTCTTTTGTTGATTCCACAACTGCGAGAGCAAATTCTTCGCCGCCGATTCGGGCGAAAACTTCATCGCCACGAATTCGACTGGAAATTCTTTCGCACATTCCAGAGAGAAGGTCATCTCCAACGAGATGTCCGTAGGTATCGTTATGCTGTTTGAAATTGTCGATATCGAGGATCAACAATCCGAGAGACCGTTCGTACCGTATGCTTCGGTTAACTTCTCGATTGAAGACATCGTCAAAATATCGACGGTTGTACGTTTGAGTCAAAGCATCCACTGTCATCATTTCAAAGACAGCTTCGTGATACATCGCTTCAACTTGATCTGAAACGAGGAACTTAAAGATGTGTGAGCCGATGCGAATTTGATCGCCGTTGCAAAGTTGCTGCTGAGTCACTCGTTGGTTGTTCACATACGTCCCGTTCATGCTGCCAAGATCAACGACAAAGCATTCGCCTCCTTGCCAGCGAAATGAAGCATGTCGACGCGACGCAAAGTCATCAGTCAACTCGTATTCGCATCCTGAATCCCGTCCAAAAATATATTCGTCACGGTCCAGCGGAATCAGGCTCCCGATCACGACAGCAGGGTAAATCTTCACCAGGCAGGCTCCGTCCGGTCGGGAAGCGTCTTCCAGCGGTGTGGATTCGTCATCGAGTCGAAGGATTGGAACCGTGTGTCGCATTTTCTACTTGTTACTACTCGCGAGGTCAGAAGTTTGTCAGTGAAAATTTAGGTCAGAAGATTAGAGTTGGCACTCAAAAATGGTGTTGAAAGACACCATTTTTGATTCGAATTCAAATATTCTGGTTGTGCGGATTAAGAAAGGAATCAACATTTCGTGTTTTAGGGAATGTGTCGACAATCGGATTGGTTTCCTCCAGCGGCGTAGCTCTCTATGATCATGGTCTCTCAATCAATGACCGTAGAAATTCAAGAAACCAAGAAGTTATGAACCGTCCACACGCTCCTGCCCAACAACTCCCTGACCCAACTATTGAACTCGCAGAAGGTTGGCACTGTCTGCATGCGTATTATCAAATTGATCGAACCGCGCTCGCTCAACTTTCCAGTGAAGAAATCTCCGCTGGAGCCAGCGAAGTCATCGCTGTCCTTGATCCCGAAGCAGAACATGCTCCTGCACGAATTCAAAGCTTCGCAGTCTCCGGTCTCCGAGCCGATTTTGGGCTGATGTTGCTCGACAAAGACCCCTTGAAAATTGACGCTATTCACCATAGGCTTCTCGCCACCAATCTCGGCGTCGCGCTGATCCCATCCGACTCATTCGTCTCGATCACCGAAGTCTCGGAGTACGTCCCCACCGTCGAGCAATACTCCGAGAAGTTGCAGCGCACTGGAACCTCAAAAGACGATCCTTCGTATGCCGCCAAAGTCAACGCCTACGAACAACGCCTGCCGATGATGAACAAGCAGCGGCTCTATCCTGACTTCCCGGAATTTCCGGTCCACTGCTTTTACCCCATGAACAAAATCCGCGACCCACAGGCGAACTGGTTCATGCTGCCTTTCAGCAAACGTGCGGAACTCATGGCTGAACATGCAACATCCGGAATCAAGTTTGCTGGCCGCGTTTCGCAGTTGATCACCGCATCTGCTGGCTTCGATGACTGGGAATGGGGCGTCACACTTTGGGGTCGTGCTCCGGAACACATCAAGGAAATTGTTTACAAAATGCGTTTTGACGAAGCCTCCGCCAAGTATGCAGAGTTCGGGGCGTTCTACCTCAGTTACGTCATGTCTGCGGAAGAAATATTAAAGCACTTGCAAATCGTTCGTTAGTCGAACGCCCTACCCTTGCCTCTCAACCCTAGCCCCTAGACCAACCGCCATGTACTTCATCGATCCCCACGTCCACATGGTCTCCCGCACAACGGACGATTACGAGCGAATGGTCCGAATGGGTTGTGTTGCCGTCAGCGAACCTGCCTTCTGGGCAGGCTTCGATCGGGGCAGCGTTCACGGCTTTCGTGACTACTTCGAACAGCTGACCGGCTTCGAACCGCAGCGCGCCGGCTGGAGCGGCATTCAGCATTACACCTGGCTCTGCATCAACGCCAAAGAAGCAGAAAACATTTCGCTTTCGCGCGATGTGATTGCCATGATTCCGGAGTTCCTGAACCGACCTGGCGTGCTGGGCATCGGCGAGATCGGCCTTAATAAAAACACGCCGAACGAATCGACAATCTTCCGCGAACATCTCGATCTGGCAGCCAGAACGAATGAGCTGGTCCTCATCCACACTCCACACTTGCAGGACAAGTACAAAGGGACGCGAATGATCGTCGACATGCTCAAGGAACGAGACGACATCCCCGCCGAGCGAGTCTGCATCGATCACGTCGAAGAGCACACCGTCCGGCACGCAAAAGAAGGTGGCTTCTGGTGCGGCATGACGCTCTACCCCACAACAAAATGCACACCTGCCAGAGCTGCCGACATCATCGAGAAATACGGCGACAATCGCATCATGGTCAACTCCGCCGGCGACTGGGGCCCATCAAACCCCCTCGCCGTCCCAGACTTCATCCAGGAAATGCGCAAACGCGGCCACAGCGAAGCCAAAATCAAAAAAGTCGTCTACGAAAACCCAATTGAGTTCTTCTCACAGTGTGAGCGGATTGAGTTTACGCCCCCGGAATAGGAAAGCAAAGAAAAGTCGACTGGTGGAAGAAAGTGTAAAAATTGTTGAATTCTTTCACCGAGGGGATATGCTCAACCCTGCTTCAGGGCTGAAAACCCTGTTGATTACTGAGTTTAGCCATCACTAAAAACTCCCAAGTAAGAAGATGATAATGAAGATCTACGCAACTCTTTTTGCAGCCGGCCTGCTCTGCATCCCGATGCAACTATCTGCACAGGAAGTTTTGCCTTTCCCTGATCCACCGTCCGCAAGTGTCGCCGGAAAAACTCTGAAGGACTCAAAACACCAGTGGCGGAAAACACCGAAATTTTTACCGGATGATGCGCCGAATATCGTCATTTTAATGACAGATGATGCGGGGTTTTCTAACCCCGAGACGTTTGGCGGTCCCATTCATATGCCAACATTGGAACGCCTGGCAAAATCGGGGATTAGCTATAACGCCTTCCACACAACTGCCATGTGTTCTCCGACACGAGCCTCGTTATTGACCGGACGTAACCACCATCGCGTGGGTGCAGGTC
>DAOUPA010000676.1 GCA_030626405.1 Planctomicrobium sp. | reverse complement strand
GGCAAAACCGAACGACATCACCACAATGCTGGTTGGCTACGACTTGACGAATGCTGACGTTCTGGAAGCAAGAGCCGGCAAGCTGGTGTGGAGGAGCATATTCTCAACGGCTTGCTCTCAACTTTGCGACTACTTTTGCGGTGCAGAGGAGGACAACTGATGCACTGTGTTCTGAATCGTTCCTGCGAAGACCTTTCCGGTTGCACTCTTGAGTTTATAGGAAATCTGCATGCACCAAGTCGGCTGGATTTCCGGGAGATGAACTGTGACCGATTGGCCGTCTGCTGAGACTTTCACCGATGTGATTCGGAGTGACTTCTCGTCGTAACGCTTAGAACCGTAGTTCGCGGACCGCCTCAGCCCCCAGGTTTCGATAAGATAATTGTTGGGATCAGATGCGAACTCTGGATCAACCGGTTCGGTGAAAGTGATCGTCATCCCGTCTGAGTGTGCTGCCAATCCCATTGGCAAATGTGACGGGCGACCTGTATAACGAATTCGATACAGACCGCCGGGGCTTGCAGTCTGATTGCTACCCCAGGCGTTCATTCCACAAGCGTACATCTGGCCATTGCCTGGATGGAATCTTGCTCGCATGACGCCGGTCGGAAATTGAGGCAACGGTAGTCGACACATCCCACCTTGCCAAAGACCGTTGATCTGTTCATGAGGAACGACAAAGACTTTGCCGTAGCCGTAAGAAAGATTCAGCAACGAACCATTGAGCGGTCCCCAGGCGTCACTATCAACCCATAGCAATTCCGACGGCGAACGATCAAACGGCTTGTTGGGCCAGCACAGCGGTTGTTCCATTGCGTCGTCGCTAGAGTCATCGGGGGCACCATAGCTATACATATTTCCGTAAAAGCCCCCCTCGGTCACGCGGTTGATCCGATTCATCGGATGCCAGTGGCCTTCCTGATCGGTGACAAAAAACGATCCGTCCGGGTTCAGGCAGACACCGTTTGCTGCTCGAAAACCGTTGGCCAGAATCGTTGTTTTGCTGCCGTCCGAACTCACGCGAAGTAATGTCCCATGTTGAGGGACAAGAGAGTCACGTGCGTGTCTCGCACTCTTTGCGTAGTACAGATTTTTCTGGGAATCCGCCTGCAACCCCATCGCAAATTCATGAAAGTGATCGGTCACCTGATGATCATTGTTGAAGCACTCATAGAAATCGGTTTCGCCGTCTCCGTTCAAGTCGTTCAGGATCACGATTTGGTCCCGGCAACTGACAAAGATTCTTCCATCAATAATCTTAATGCCAAGCGGTTGAAACAGACCTGATGCGATACGTTTCCAGGTGATCACTTCGCTGAGATTGTCTATTCGATCAATGATCCACACATCGCCATCACAGCAACAGGCAACCATGCGATGACCATCGTCGAAGAAATCCAAACCAGACATCCGAAGTCGACTTTTCCATGGATTCGCCGTTGGACGTGTCAGCGTGTCAACGGCGAAAGGTCCATCGTCCATTCCAACATCCGGAATGGTTTGCAGCGTTTGCTGCCATTGGCCTGGTCCACCACGAGTCAATGGCAACAAGTCTTCCGCAGGAGATGAATGTGACTTCAAGAAGCTATGCGGGACACCTTTCTTTCCGATTCTCAATTCAAAATTAACCGGTGTCCGCTCTGCCGGTATCCGCAGCACGATGAAACCTTGATCCGACTGAAGCTTCAGTCCGGTTGCGTCGCTAAGGGAGGCTTCAACTGAGTCTTCCGGGGCCACACGCAGGGTGAGGTTATGTGTCGACTTGCCAACGTTGAACGTGCGAGCCCAGATCGTCGAGAGTTTGTTTGACGTTAATGCTTTATGTGAGTCTACAGAATAGGTTTCTAACACGTCGGCATCTCCGATGGCGTATGAAACGACAACGCGATCCCCGTGTTTGTATGTGCCTTTGTAGTGAGCCCATTCGCGGGGAAGCGGCCCGTACGCGCGACCGTCTTTCCCCCGAAGTCGTGGATCTTCAAAAGTTCCACTGACCGGATGCGCCCAGCCGGGTCCTGCTGGATTGGCGAAGTGCAACTCGCCGGTGGTACGCGGTGTGATTGCGTGGTGCCCGTTGAAGAGAATCCCTTCCCAGTCAATGAAACTGCGACCCGACCAGGCTCCGGCAACTCGCATTGTGTCATGGTCGAATGTCATCCAGTGTGAACCGGCTGAAATTCCACCTGGACCAGAGTCCAAACGAACTGCAATTCCTTTGTAGGCAAAGTTAGTGTTTGCAGGCCACACTTCTCCGGGTGGACGCCCTTCGCGAGCGGCGTTCTGTCTTTCCTCTTTTGTAATTCCTAATCGAGGCTGTGTCTCGGGACCGACGATTTCATAAGTGCTGATAAGAAATGGACCGTAATCCATGTCACGCCATGGCTCATGCTTGACTGGTGCTGGTCCTCGCATGTTTCCTTTTGGTAAGCCATCGAGATATTTCGCATCGATTTTCGAATACTGAGACGTGTTATGCGTTTTAAGATACGCCTCGCGTATGTAATGAATGACGTCGTATTTCTGCTGAGGAACCAACTGTCGCTGCGGCAACATCATCTTGTAACCGTGTGTGATCGTTTTGTAGATCGATAATGGATCGTTGCCACCACGAAATTCTCCGGACGCGAATCGCAATGCATTAGGAAGCGAACCAGCATTTTCTTTTGTCCCATGGCAATTGATGCAAAGTCCCTTGTAGAGCGTTTCGCCGCGAGCGAGAGACTTCGCATTCCAGGAAGTAATCAAACCGTTGTGATCAAGATTGCTTTCGTATTCCGGCAACGGTTGAGGTGCAATCAAAGACGCATCCGGTTTCAGACTGGCTGCAAGTTCAGGACCGGCTTTTCCAAGGTCGACCAGAAAGCTGACGAGATCGTAGAACTCGGTTTCATCCTTTAATTGATTGATCAAACCAGCTGGCATCATCGAACTCGCAGGCACACGTGCTTCGATTTCATCGAGCAGAATCGTCCGTGGCTTTTCCTCGCCAGGAACGAAGACGACTAGTT
>DAOUPA010000275.1 GCA_030626405.1 Planctomicrobium sp. | reverse complement strand
TTTAAGAGGACCGTCTGAGTATTTTTTCGCAACATCAGAGAAGTCTGCACCTTGATGAAGCTCGGCGACTGCCTGATTAAGTGTTTCAATTGTGGCATTGCGCGATCCATGTTTCGAAACGGAAACTTGAATCTGCTGCCATTTGACCTGTTCTGGTTTGGCAAACTCTTCTTTACGTCGAGTGTACTCAACCAGAAGATCCTGCCGTGTGAGTGGAGCTTGTTCTCCGATTTTTCCGCGAATGTATTCAGTCGCCAGTTCTCTGTTTCCAAACATTTCTCGCATGGATACCAGGGACATTCCCTGATTTTGAAGCAAGCCTTCCAGTTCCGCGGTATTGGCAACTTTGAATTGTTCCTTCAACTGTTCGACTCTCAGTTCGAAAAATTCGTCGAGTTGAGCGTCAATCTGATCGAACTGTTCCTGCTTGAGTTTTGACTTGACGGCATCGACCATCAGTGTCTGTTCGATTTGTGCAGGCAAGTTTTTCTTCAGGAGCATCTCCTGAATTTTGCGGATTTCATCAGGGGGAAGTTTTTTGCTTGCTTCCATAAGTTTGGCAGCAAATGGTTCCAGAACATGGCCAGCAAGAATGGGAGTTCCATTGACACGCGCAACCACTTCCGTGAGTGGGATGGGTTGATCGGCCGTGTAGCTTGTCAGTTGAAGATCGCTCTCAGTTTCTGGAACGAAGGCAATCGATTCGAAACTCTGCCGTCGAGGCGGTGGTGGCCCAACAACGGGATCTGCGATATCGTAGCGATGTTGCGAGCATCCCACGGAGAGGATGATCACGAGACATATTATCGTGCCCGCGGGAACGATTGGCGCTTGCACCACGGCTTGAGTCCGCGAGTCAGAAGGCGACAATTTTGCCCGAGTGTGGGATACGAGTCGAGACATGGATGAAAACTTGTCATTGGTGGCACTCATTGTTGTGAGTTAGAGTAAACTCGAAACAATGAACGCATGTGTCCAATTTGTCAGGCCCAAACGGATCTTGTTTCAACTGGAATTCAGCGAGATGATCCACCGGAAACCGTCATTTCACACGGGGAAATCCCGTATGTGAGGAGGAGGGAGATTGGCTTATATCCCGGTTTTCTGCCCTAACGCAACACGGATTTGAGAAAGTCGACCAATTCAGGCCCATCAAGGGTCTTTTCCGGTAATAGAAGGTATGCATTCTGCCGGTCGACGATTCTGAGAGCCTTTCCGTGCCGCCCTGTCAAAGTGTGAATCCGCTGCACATCGTGGTAGGTCAGGACAACAAAGCGGTCCTCTTCAAGGCGGATATTGTCGATGCTCCAGTGGTAGGCAAGGATCTCAAGTTCTTTCAGAGAAAGGAATTGCGTCGCATCGGGAGGGAGCGGTCCGAACCGATCCCGGATTTCATTGGCGACTTCTTCCAGTTCTTTCATATTCGCCACAGATGAAAGTTTCCGATAGACATCGATTTTGTGGCGACCAGGGGGAATATAGGAACTGGGGAAGTATGCGGTGATCGGCAGGTCGAGATTGACGTGAGGGCTTTCCTTATCTGGAAGTTCTTTCAGACGCCGGACGGAGTTTTCCAGGAGTTGGCAATAGAGTTCGTATCCAACTGTCGAAATGTGACCAGTCTGTTCTGTTCCCAAGATATTACCGGCTCCCCGGATTTCGAGATCTCGCATGGAAATCTTGAAGCCTGCTCCCAGCTCGCTGAATTCCTCGATGGCTTTGAGCCGTCTGGCGGCCACGCTCGATACTGTTTTGCCTTCACTAATCAGCAAATAGCAATATGCCCGATGCTTGTCGCGTCCAACGCGCCCTCTGAGCTGATGCATGTCAGCAAGCCCGTAAATTTCTGCTTGGTCAATGAACATTGTATTGGCAGTCGGGATGTCCAGACCACTCTCAATAATCGTTGTCGCGACCAGGATATCCGCCGAGCCGTTCACGAATTTGACCATGCTCGATTCGAGTTCTTCAGGACTCAATTGCCCATGGGCGATCACGATATTTGCTTCCGGAACGATCTGCTGTAAACGATCCGCGACCGATTTGATGTCGTAAACGCGATTATGGACGAAGTAAACCTGTCCACCGCGATTGAACTCGCGCATGACCGCCGAGCGGATCATCTCACCATCCCAGCGAGCGATTCGCGTCACAACAGGCAACCGTTCCTGCGGTGGTGTCGTGAGATTTGAAATGTCCCGAATCCCAAGAAGCGACATATGCAATGTTCGAGGAATCGGTGTCGCGCTGAGAGTTAAGATGTCTACGTTCAGACGCAACTGCTTCAGCATTTCTTTTGAAGCAACGCCGAAACGTTGCTCTTCATCAACGATCAACAGCCCCAGATTTCGAAATCGAACGTCTTGTTGCACCAGTCGATGCGTTCCAATCACGATATCGACTGCACCAGATTCAAGCTTCTCTAAAACCTTTCTTTGCTGAGCTTTCGTCTTGAACCGGGAGAGAACCTCGATATTGACTGGAAACTCTGCCATTCGTTGAGTGAATGATCGATAGTGCTGCTGCGCCAGCACTGTTGTTGGAACCAGAACGGCAACTTGCCGCCCTGCATCGACCACTTTGAATGCCGCCCGCATGGCGACCTCTGTTTTTCCAAACCCGACATCCCCGCAGATTAAGCGGTCCATCGGTTTGGATTCCATGAGATCGTTTTTCGCATCCTCGATAGCGAGTAGTTGATCTTGCGTTTCGACAAACGGAAACGATGCGCCAAACTCCTGTTGCCACTTTGAATCTGGAGGGCAGGATAGTCCGACTTGCATCGCTCGTTGGGCTTGCAATTTCAGCATATCCGAAGCCATGTCTGCCACGGCATCTGCGACTTGTTTCTTCTTCTTCGCCCAAGTTTTGCCTCCAATTCTTGATAGTCGCGGATTGGACTTCGTGGCACCGACGTATTTTTGAACGAGATGAATCAGCGTCACCGGCACAAAAATGCGCACACTATCATGAAACTCGATGATCAGGTGCTCTTCTTTTTCGTCGTCTTCACCGACCAATTCCATCCCCAGATAGCGACCGATTCCATGGGAGAGATGAACAATTAAATCTCCTTCGTTGAGTTCCAGAAAGCTGTCGATCGCTCGACTTGCGAGTCGGCGGCTTTTGGAACGTGCCGTTTTGCGAACATGAACCCGGTTGAACATTTCGTTGTCGCTTAAGACAACAACGTTCGCAAAGACAAGTCGATAGCCATTCGTAACGGCTCCCAAACAAAGCGTGACACGCTCCGTAAAAGCGGCGTCTTCCTCGGCAATTAACTCACTGAGTCGTTCACGTTCTCCCTGATTGTGGCAGGCAATCAAGACCTGTTCTTCCTGACCGACAATCGTACCGAGTTCCTGAATCACTTCGCCCTTCGGACCAGTAAATCGTTCCGTCGATTCCACTTGCAAGTGGCATGTCGTCTCGAAACTCCCTTCGGCGAGAGCGGCAATCGAGACGGTCGGATGCTGAGTGCATTTCGAAATCGTCGCATCAACACTGAAGAGCCCACGCGGGTTTTCCAATCGTTGCAGGTATTTCCGGCCTTCATCAGTAAGGTCGGAAAGTTCAGAAAGAGCGATCCAACTTTCGCCAGGAAGTGAATCGAGAAAGTTCGCGTTCCCAAGCGAACTCGCACTTGTCTCATCAGCAGGAGCAACCGCAACGAGTTCCACCTCCTGGCGGTCTTCAACTTTGCGTTGTGTCTCCACATCGAAGAGCCGCAGGGAATCGATTTCGTCACCGAAAAGTTCCATGCGGATCGGGTCTTCCGCCTCCGGAGAGTAAATGTCGATGATCCCTCCATGGACCGAAAATTCCCCCGGCATTTCAATCGCCGGAACGCGCTCGAAACCCCGTTGAACCAGCCATTGAAGCAGTTCTTCAGAGTTGATTTCATCACCGATTCTCAGGCACCGGGTCCCGGCGTCTCGTTCTTCTTTCGTCGGGACCGGTTGCAGCAGAGCAGGCAGTGCCGCCAAGAGAATCTTTGGACAGTCATCCGATTCAACGCGTTGCAGGACTCGCAACCGTGCCCCGAAGATCGCGTCAGAGACCGATTGTTCTTTCGGCAGAGCTTCCCAGGCAGGGAAGACGACAGGTGGTTCTTCAACCAGCGAAGCAAGATCGACCGCGAAATCTTCCACTTCACTGATGCGGGGCAACACAATCAGCAGCGGTCCGGGAGCCTCTTTCGAAATTGCTGCCCCAGTCAGCGCGCAGCTTGATCCCCACGCACCATCAATCGTCCCGCTGTTTCCCTGCCGCATGGCAGCCACAACTGCCTGAAACGATTCGACACTGCGTAAAGTGTCAACCAAATCCGGTAATTCCCGGATCAATCTCTGCGAACCGGTCATGAGTGGGAAAACTGTACCAACGCCAACTCGATGAGTCCATCAAACCCAAGTCGGAACGTTGGTTGATTGTTAGAATCTTTCAACGAAACAACAAAGGAAATTGAGCAGGTAAAGTGAAAGAGCCCACTCACATTGGATCGCGAGGGGGCTCTTCAGTTTTCAGGTCGCTCGAACTCACAAATACTGATTCACAAGATTCTCCAGCCATTCCTGGCGGCCGGAGGTGTTTGCGTCGGCTTCGCCTTTTTCGAGCATGTAGGTTTCGAGGTCGGCGAATGACGTGGAACCGGATTCGATTTTGGCACCGATGCCATCGTCGAAGCTGGCGTAGCGCTCTTTGACGAAACCATCGAGAACGCCGTCTGCACGAATCGCGGCAGCGATTTTGGCTCCTCGGGCGAAGGTGTCCATGCCACCGATGTGTGCATGGAAGAGGTCGATTGGCTCGAAGCTTTCACGGCGGACCTTGGCATCGAAGTTTGTCCCGCCTGCACCGAGACCACCTTGCTTCAGCAGAACCAGCATGATTTGCGTTGTTGTGTATATATCGGTCGGGAACTGATCGGTATCCCAGCCGAGGAGTAAGTCGCCGGTGTTCGCATCGATCGAACCAAGGGCATCGTGGATGCGGGCGTATTCGAGTTCGTGCATCATCGTATGACCTGCCAACGTTGCATGGTTCGTTTCGATGTTCAGCTTCACGATCCCGTCAAGGCCATTGCGTCCTATGAAGTTCAGGCAGGCGGCAGCATCGAAATCATATTGATGCTTCGTCGGCTCTTTTGGTTTTGGTTCGAATAGAAATTGACCATTGAAGCCGATGGACTTGGCGTGATCGTGGGCCATGTGCATGAATCGTGCGAGATGGTCGAGTTCGCGATTCATGTCGGTGTTGTAAAGGTTCATGTAACCTTCGCGACCACCCCAGAATACGTAGTTCTCGCCGCCCAGTGCGTGCGTCACTTCAATCGCCTTCTTCACTTGCGAAGCGGCGTAAGCATAGACATCGGCATTACAACTTGTCGCCGCTCCATGAAGGTAGCGCGGATGGCTGAACAGGTTCGCTGTTCCCCAGAGAAGTTTGATGCCGGTCTCGGCCTGTTTTTCTTTTAGTTTCGCAGCGATCTGATCGAAGATCGCGTTCGATTTCTTGAGGCTGGCACCTTCCGGAGAAACGTCACGATCATGGAAGCAATAATACGGAGAGCCGAGTTTCGAAATGAATTCGAAGGCGACGTCAACGCGCTTCAGGGCGTTCTCAACGGAATCGGAGCCATCATCCCAGGGACGCTGCAAGGTCGGTGCCCCGAACGGGTCGCTGCCTGTTCCTCGGAACGTGTGCCAGTAGCAGATGCTGAACCGGAACAATTCCTTCATCGTCTGGCCTTCGATGACTTCGTCCGGATTGTAATGCTTGAACGCCAGCGGATTCTTGCTGTCGGGACCTTCAAACTTGATTTCAGGAACGTCGGAAAAGAACTCAGCCATCGGAGGTGTCTCTCTTGGGGAAGGCGATTTCAATGATTTTGCATCGAGAGTTTAGTGGAAGCGCATTTCAGAGAAAAGCAAGTCGTCATAGGGTAAGGTCTGTACGATTGCACTTATTGTGTACGGCACTCAAACTTAGAAGTAGAGTTGCAAAGATATTGTGTCCCTCTGTCAAAATTCTCCTATGCTTCCTCAAACTGTTCAAATTCAGACTGGTTCTCGGCTGCACTTCGGGCCGTTGTCTCATCATCCAGAAAGAGGTCGGCACTTCGGCGGGGTCGGGATGATGATCCAGTCGCCTGGAGTTCATCTCGTAGCAAAAAAGAGTGAAGAGACGTTGTGCTCAGGTTCAGACACGGTCTTGCGATTGCTCGATCAACTGTTCAGCGACCACCCAAAGTGGAATCAACCAGTTTCGATCAGTCTTAGAGAAGAAATCCCAACGCACCAGGGTCTTGGTTCAGGGACGCAACTTGGCATGGCAGTCACGGAGGCGGTTGCTCTGTTGAATGGAGAGATTGATCTACCTGCGCCACAACTCGCAAGTTGTTCCCGCCGTGGTCAGCGGTCGGCGGTTGGGCTGCATGGATATCTGGAGGGAGGATTCCTTGTCGATGCTGGACATCAACCGGAAAGCGCGATTGGTCAAATCGCCTGCCGTTGCGACTTCCCAGAAGACTGGGTTGTTTTGCTGGTGACACCGAATGCAGTGCAGGGGAGGCATGGAGAAGATGAGAAACAGTCCTTCGCGAAACTCTCACCAATGAGTCAAACGCGAACAGGCGAACTAAGCCGACTGACTCTCACGGAGATTTTGCCTTCTCTGCGGGATGCCGATTTTCAAGCCTTTGCTACGGCCATCAGAATGTATGGAGAGTTGGTGGGAGAGTTTTTTGCACCAATTCAGGGAGGAATCTTTTCTCATGCAGGGATGAACGGGTTTGTGGACCGACTGAACCAAGTTAACGTGAATGCCATCGCTCAATCGTCATGGGGGCCAACAGTGGCGATTTTTGCCTCTAGTCAGGAGGAAGCAGACCAACTTTCGGAACTTGTTCTCAGAGACGAGTTTGGACAGAAATGTATTCTCAGGAAAACGCAGCCGATGAATACCGGTCGAAAACTGATGATTGACTGACTGGTCTTTTCGGCAGCTGGGGCTCGTTATATCTGATTGTGCGGATGGGTCGTGCTGAGTCTCAACAGTGGCTGATTCTTTTCTTGCAAATTGCAATTCTATCTCACAGGTGATTGAAACGGTCGCCAATTGCTTCCCTTGCCGAATTTCAGTTTTTTCGTCCGGTAGATCAGGTGAAGACAAAGGGGAGTTTGAGTATGCTTCGGGTTCAACGAAGTCTGCTTGTTTGAATTTGATAAACACAATGACAACACCTCTCACTCATTTTGACGACAGCGGTGCCAGCCGGATGGTTGATGTCGGTCAAAAACCGATTACGCAGCGGATGGCGCGAGCGGAAGCGACCGTGGTGATGCAACCGGAGACGCTGGCACTCATTCAGAATCGAGAGTTCGCGAAGGGAGACGTTCTTGAGGTCGCCCGCCTCGCCGGAATCATGGCGACCAAACGGACCGACGAGTTGATTCCACTTTGCCATTCACTGGGGCTGGACGCGGCGAGTATCAATTTTGAAATCATGGGCAAGACAGACATTTGCATCGAATCGCAGGTGAGTCTTCAAGGCCGAACGGGTGTGGAAATGGAAGCAATGACTGCCGTATCAATCGCGGCACTCACGATCTACGACATGTGCAAAGCCGTTGACCGGAGCATGGAAATCATGAATGTGCGTCTCGTTGAAAAGAATGGTGGAAAAAGTGGTCATTTTTTACGTGAATAGCGTTCCCCATTCTCGGTTGACAAAATAATAAACGTATCAATTTTCAACGAAGGTGGCACACATGCCGCAAATCCAGAACGTCAATGAACTCCTCAAGCGTACGCAATTCTTAATTGGTGACGCTTTGGATGCAGTCGAAGCAACGTATGCCTCGGAATTGGCGTCGAAAAACTCTTTCGTTCGAGATATCTACCAGCACACGAGTCGGTTTCGGGGGAAGAGGTTGCGACCGATACTCTGCCTCTTGACGGCCAAGGCATGCGGTGAAATTCGACGCGAGCACGAAATTCTGGCGGCTGTTGTCGAGATGATTCACACGGCAACTCTGGTTCACGATGACGTTCTGGACGATGCAAATGTCCGGCGACACGTTGCAACGGTCAACGTCCGCTGGAACAACCAAACGAGTGTCTTGTACGGAGATTTCCTGTTTACGCATGCGTTTCACCTGGCGGCACAAACTGAAAGTGCCGAAGCGTGCCGGATCATCGGGCATGCAACGAATCTCGTTTGTGAAGGGGAACTGACACAGATTCGCAATCGCGGAAATTTGAATCTGACCGAAGAGGAATACTTCAGTATCATCGACGGTAAGACCGCTGAACTGTGTGCCGTCTCTTGTCTGCTGGGGGCGAAATTCTCTGGGGCGTGCGAAGAGACTATCAAGCGACTGGAAAACTTTGGCCGCCTCCTTGGAAAAGCGTTCCAGATTGCCGATGACGTTCTGGATTTGATCGGTCTCGAATCGAGCGTCGGGAAAACGCTCGGAACAGATCTCTTCCAGCAGAAGATGACGCTGCCAGTCATCCGTTTATTGGAAGAGACATCCGGAAGCGAACGCCAACAACTGCTGGAACTCCTCGAAGCAGGGACAGAGGAAGCTGGTCGAGAAATTGTTCGTCGTGCCAGAGATGCCAACGTCATTGACGCTGCAATCGCATTTGCCAATCAACTCGCAGTTGAAGCTCAAGCCGAACTACAAGTGCTGCCGGATTCGCCAGCGAAAGACGTTCTGGAAAAACTCCCAGTGCTGTCGATTGACCGAGCTTGTTAGGCGAACAATTGATGCGTGCAGTCTTGCAACATCTAAACTGAAATGCCAAGCTCTTCGAAGAGTTCGCGCGGCAGGTAGCCGTCTTCATTCCAACCGCGTGCAATGTTGTATGCTTTAATTTGTTCTTTCAGTCTCTGTCGGTCGAGCTGACCACCTGCACTTGCTCCATCTTCGATAGGTGACTCAAAAAACCTTTCCGGGAGTGTATCTTCCGCTGGTGTCCAGCCTTGCTGGATGTTGAAGAGTTTCTTGGCAGTCACAATACGCTGAGCCGTCTTGTTGAGTTCTGTTGCATCGGCCTGCCAACCTGTCACGAGCGAGAGCATTTCTGCCATGGATGCGAAACGATCTTCGAACACTCCCCTCAGGAATTTACAAAGGATCAGTGAGTCCATCACGGCGGCTTCGTCTTCTGTTGCTATTGCCAATGCTGGTGCTGAATCGTCTGGGTTGAGACGATCCACTTGATCCGAGAAATCAACTTGATACGCCCCTGATCGATTGTGGT
>DAOUPA010000603.1 GCA_030626405.1 Planctomicrobium sp. | reverse complement strand
TGACATTATCCTGAATCCTCTTGGGGTTCCGAGTCGTATGAACGTCGGGCAGATTTTGGAAACTCACTTGGGATGGGCCGCAGCGAAACTGAGATTCCGAGCAATCTGTCCTGTCTTCGATGGAGCTCCTGAAGAAGAAATTAACGATTGTTTGCGAGAAGCTGATCTGCCTCCTGAGGGCAAGATTCACCTTCATGACGGTCGTACTGGACAATTGATGGAGCAAAAGACCACCGTTGGTTACATCTATATGCTGAAGTTGCATCACCTTGTCGACGACAAGGTTCATGCACGTGCGACTGGGCCGTACTCACTGATTACTCAACAGCCCCTTGGCGGAAAAGCTCGCTTTGGTGGTCAACGATTTGGGGAGATGGAAGTCTGGGCGTTGGAAGCCTACGGAGCTGCCTACATCCTCCAGGAACTCCTCACCGTGAAAAGTGATGATGTTGAAGGCCGAACTAAGATCTACGAATCGATGGTGAAGGGTGAAAACACCCTTGAGGCTGGAACCCCGGCGAGCTTCGATGTGCTGAACAACGAAATTCGCGGACTCTGCCTGAATATGCAGCTGGAAAAAGCGCATACCTAAGCGATACGCGACGTCCAAAACTCCCTTTGATTTGTTGAATTCATTTTCCGATACACCCCTTTCCAGATGAGGAGCGTCCTGTGAGCGTTGGAGAAGGTGCTTACGATCGCGTCAACGACTACGGTGCTGTGAAGATTAGTCTCGCAAGCCCACACGATATTCGCAGTTGGTCATTTGGCGAAGTGAAAAAGCCAGAGACGATTAACTACCGAACTTATCGTCCCGAGCGCGATGGATTGTTTTGTGAGCGGATCTTTGGCCCTGAAAAGGACTGGGAATGCGCCTGCGGAAAATACCGTGGCATGAAATATAAAGGGATGATCTGCGATCGCTGCGGAGTGAAAGTCACGCACTCCCGCGTTCGTCGTAAACGAATGGGGCACATCGAACTCGCTGCGCCCGTCGTGCACATTTGGTTCTTCAAGAGTATGCCCAGTCGTTTGGGGGCCATGCTCGCAATGAAGACATCCAGCCTTGAAAAAGTTGTGTATTTTCAAGAGTACGTGGTTGTAGATCCTGGTGACACTCCTTTACGGCGTTGCCAGTTGCTGACAGAAGATGAAGCCAAAGAGGCGAAAGAAAAGTACGGCGCGGACGAATTCAAAATCGAAATGGGTGCCGAGGCAATTTTCTCATTGCTCAACGGTATCAATCTCGTTGACGAATCTGTGACTCTGCGCCAGGAATTGCGTGAAACCGGTAGTCAGCAAAAAACAAAAGACCTGATCAAAAGACTGAAGGTCATTGAAGCGCTCCGTGATAGTGACAACCGTCCAGAATGGATGGTTCTTCACTGCATCCCGATTATCCCTCCGGATTTGCGTCCGCTTGTGATGTTGGAATCTGGAAATTTTGCAACAAGTGATTTGAACGACCTCTACCGCCGAATCATTAATCGCAACAACCGCCTCAAGAAACTTGTCGACCTGAATGCCCCGGAAGTGATTGTCCGGAACGAAAAGCGAATGCTTCAACAGTCTGTTGACGCACTCTTCGATAACGGTCGCTGCAAGCGTCCGGTTCTGGGATCGTCAAACCGTCCGTTGAAATCACTCACGGATATGATCAAAGGGAAGCAAGGTCGCTTCCGTGAAAACTTGCTCGGGAAACGTGTCGACTACTCGGCACGATCCGTCATTGTGGTTGGTCCAGAACTCCTGTTGCACCAATGCGGTTTGCCGAAGAAAATTGCGCTGGAGCTATTTCAGCCATTCATCATTCGGCGGCTGAAAGAACTTGGTCACGCCGACACAATTAAATCCGCCAAGCGGATGCTGGAGCGTCGCGACGAAGAAGTCTGGGACATTCTTGAAGAAGTGATTACGAATCACCCGGTTCTCCTCAACCGTGCTCCGACTTTGCACCGTATGGGAATCCAGGCGTTTGAACCAGTGCTCGTCGAAGGTCACGCGATTCGCGTACATCCGTTGGTCTGTAAAGGATTCAACGCCGACTTCGATGGCGACCAGATGGCTGTTCACTTGCCACTCTCAATTGAAGCGCAAGTTGAAGCGACGACGTTGATGATGTCGACAAATAACGTCTTCAGTCCGTCCAATGGTGATCCGATTATTTCACCATCACAGGACATCGTCATGGGTTGCTACTTCTGCACCATGCGTCGTCCAGGACGAGTTGGTGAAGGACTTGTCTTCGCCTCCCCGAAAGAATGTGTCACGGCATACCAGCAGGGTGTTGTTGGAAGACATGCTGAGGTCAAGGTTCGCCTGTCAAAAGAGAAGCGTGTTAAAGGCGAAGGTGCCGACATTTACAAATCCGGTGGACTCGTCGAAACATCGCCAGGTCGAGTGATCTTCAATGACATTCTGCCAGCCGGAATGGCCTTCTACAACAAAACTCTGAGTAGCAAAGATCTCTCAAACGTTATTTCCGATTGCCACCTGGAAATCGGTCGACGTGAGACCATTGAGTTGCTCGACCGGATGAAGCAAATTGGGTTTACAGAATCGACGAAATCCGGTTTGTCTTTCGGAACGACTGACCTCGTGATTGCGCCGAACAAAGAAGATGTCATCATGCGAGGTGAAGCCGATGTACTCAAGCAGCAGAAGCTGTTTGACCGCGGTGTGATCACCGGACAAGAGCGTTACAACAAAGTTATCGATATTTGGACTCATGCACGTGAAGAAATCACGGAAGTGATGAAGCACGAACTTGAGCATGATGTTCGAGACGATGGTGCTTATGTCAATCCGATTCACTTGATGGCCGATTCCGGTGCTCGTGGTGGAGTTGAGCAAATTCGTCAACTTTCCGGAATGCGAGGTCTGATGGCTAAGCCGAGCGGCGAGATCATCGAGACACCGATTAAGTCAAACTTCCGTGAAGGATTGACCGTTCTCGAATACTTCTCTTCGACACATGGTGCTCGTAAGGGACTGGCAGATACCGCACTCAAAACCGCGGATTCTGGCTACCTGACTCGTAAACTTGCCGACATCTGTCAAAACCTCGTCATCACGATGAACGACTGTGGGACAAGGAATGGTGTCACACGAGGAATTCTGTACCGTGGCGAAAAGGTTGAAGTGAGTCTTGCCGAGGCAATTCGTGGGCGAACCAGCCGGACAAATGTTGTCGATCCAATCACGGATGAAGTGATCGTTCGAGAAGGTGAATTGATCACCGTTGATATCTCACGTCGCATCGAGGAGATGGGGCTAGAACGAATTCAAGTACGCAGCCCGATGGCTTGTGAAGCGGAACTCGGGATTTGTCAAAGATGCTACGGGATGGATTTATCGACGGCACGCGGAGTTGAAGAAGGTCTTGCTGTCGGAATTATCGCAGCACAGAGTATCGGGGAACCAGGTACTCAGTTGACAATGAGAACATTCCACATCGGTGGGGTTGCTCAAGGTGATGTTCAGGAAAGCGACCTGAAAACGAAGAAGGCTGGGCGTGTGAAGTTCGCTCGAGTTCGTAGTGTTGTCAACACAGATGGCGAAACGATTGTTCTGGCTCGTCAAGGTGAAGTTATCATTATCGATCCAAAGGATCGGGAGTTGGAAAAGTACAATGTTCCTGCTGGATCTCTTTTGAAAGTCAAAGAAGACGAAGAGGTCGTAGAGGGGCAAGTCCTATGCGAATGGGATCCACACTCGATTCCAATTTTGGCAGAAGTCGGTGGACGTGTTCGCTTCGAAGA
>DAOUPA010000301.1 GCA_030626405.1 Planctomicrobium sp. | reverse complement strand
AACGTTTTTCGGCACAGTTCAAATTCGGCTGCCCTGACTTGGTGCAACAAGAGGCCGCTTCCGGCCGGGGACTTCGAGGCGGCGCGGATCGAGAACCAGCTGTTTCATGACCGTCGCGCGAGTGTCGGTGACGTAGTGCCGATCCTCAACGGCGTGGTCGGTGGCGAACGACATTATCAGCCGTCTTGATAGCGTTTGTTCTGGCGTGCCTATTGCTCGATCGCCCACACTTGACTTGCGGCAGTGAAATTCTTGTGGTCGGTGAGCGTCCAGGTGATCTCCTTCTCGTTAGACAGAATAAAGGCATGTGCGCCGCGACCTGAATTACCACGCAGAAAGTTGGTGACCAATATGGAACCGTCTTTCAGCTTTTGGAGATTGCACGCATTGGTGAAATTGAGTTCGGGATGACCCTTCCCGGTGAACTCCCAGACAATCTTTCCAGAGCGATCCACTTCCAGCAAGCGAGCTTGCGTACCGCAGGCCACCAGAGTGTTGCCGTTGTCTAATCGCAGAACATCCTGAACTGTCCCCGCCGGATAGCCGCCTTTTCCTGCTTTTGGCACTTGATATCGCCATACTTCTTTACCCTTTTTATCGACTTCAAGAACCGTTCCTTCACCCCAAAGTTGAGCCAGATAGTGCTTATTGCCGACGTGATAGACGTTCCCCAACTGGCCATGATGATGCTTGTATCTGGCGGGGATTGGCAGCCTTTTCTGAATCGTTCCATCCAGATTCATCAGGATGGCCTGGGGAGGTTTTTGGCCACTCACAATCAGTTGTGATTGATGCTTTGTGATATTAATGATCTCTCTGAATTCATTGGCATAGTGCCAGGACCATTTCAGGTTCTTTTGGAAATCAATGCAGCGGACTTCCTGCTTGTCCGTGATGATCGGATAAATAAGCTTGTTGTCGTCCGTCATAACAAAGTCCCATACTTTTCCTTCCGGCGAGTGCTCCCAGATGATTTTCCCACGCTTGTCTACTCTAGATAGCTTGAAGCGCACGTAGTCGCAGATCATCAGCTCGTAAGGATGTTCCTGGAGTTGAGCCCCATTGCCCCTGGCATCCTTCGGCGGTTGCCCCTTTTCCTGAGCCAGTGCCGCGCCTCCCAGACTCAATGCAGACGTGGCGAGGCCAATAGATTTCAAGAATTCACGTCGTGACGCTGTGTTACTCATTGGATTTTCCCTTGGCAAGTTGGGACGTGGAAATCCGGGGATGCTCTACTCGATAATTTCTTCAATTGGGTGACCGTAGTCGATCTCCAGCCGCTTCCGGCCGGGGACGGCGAGACGGCGCGGATCGAGGCCGAGCTGCTTCATGACAGTTGCATGAATGTCGGTGACGTAGTGGCGATCCTCAACGGCGTGGAAGCCGAGTTCGTCGGTGGCTCCGTGGACAGTTCCGCCTTTGATTCCGCCTCCTGCCATCCAGACAGAAAATCCGAAGTTGTGGTGACCTCGCCCGTTCGAACCCTGGCCGCCGGGAGTGCGTCCGAATTCCGAGCCCCAGACCACGAGCGTTTCGTCGAGGAGGCCTCGCTGCTTGAGATCCTTCAGGAGACCCGCGATGGGCTGATCGATCTGCCGGCAATTGCCGGCGTGATTTGTTTTCAGGTTGCTGTGAGCATCCCAGGCCCCGGCTCCGCCACCGCCATGGTAAATCTGCACAAACCGCACGCCGCGTTCGACCAGTCTCCGCGCGGTCAGGCACAGCCGCCCGAATGACTGCGTCGGGCCACCGGTTGTTCCGTAGAGTTTGTGAGTTGCTTCCGTCTCGCCCGCCGAGTTCACGACATCCGGAACCGCCGTCTGCATTCGAAACGCCAGCTCGTACGACTTGATCCGAGCAGCCAATGCCGAATCGTTCGGGTTCTTGTCAGCTGTCAAACGATTGAGCCGACCGAGCAGTTGTTGCGCTTTCAAACGCTCGGCCGAGCCAGCACCTTCGGCAGGAATCGCAAAGGGCAACGGGTTCTTCGGGTCGACCGAAAGCGTGACCCCATCGTGTTCGGGGCCGAGATAGTCGGCTCCTTCCGTTCCCTTGCCGCCGCAGCAGTCTCCGATCTTGTTCCCCATGACGATGAACTGCGGCAGGCTGTCGTTCAGCGAACCGAGCCCGTAGTGCACCCAGGCTCCGATCGTCGGGAAGAATCCGTCGAAGCGGTTTCGTCCAGTGTGAAATTGGAGCTGAGCGTCGTGGTTGCTTGCCGTCGTCCACATCGACCGAACGATCGCCATGTCATCGACGCACTCGGAAAGGTGCGGCAGCCAGTCGCTGACCTCGATACCGCTTTCGCCGCGTTTTTGATAACCGATCTGCAGCGGATACAGTTTGTCGTAGATTTTTCCGTTGGCGTCGCCCTTCACCAGCTCGATGCGGTTCTTGATGTAGGGTGATTCCAGCACACTGGCGAACGGTGTTTGCGGGATCGTCTTACCGCCATGTCTTGTCAGCTCGGGCTTAGGATCAAACGTCTCGACCTGACTAACGCCTCCAGCCATGAACAGCCAGATCACGCTTTTCGCCTTCGGAGCAAAATGGGTGAGGCCATCCGGCGGAGCCCAGCCAGACTCGGCACCAAAGCCATCCCGCTGGAGCATCGCCCCCAAAGCCAGCGAGGCGAATCCGGTTCCCATGTCGGAGAGGAATCGCCGTCGGGGTTTCGTGAAGTTTTTCATTGGGTCCTCGTCATCGAATCGTGACAAAATCGTTGTGGTTCAGCAGCACCAGCACGAGCTGACGTCGAGCCTCCGCGCTGCCTTTGAACTCTGTGAGAAACTGAGTGCACTCGACATGTTCTTCCGGAGCAGGCTCGCGGCCGAGTACGTGTTCGAACAATGTTTTGACTAACTCGCTGCCATTAAGTGTGCCGTGAGCCTCCGCGATCTTTCGAGCCTGTCCAGCGGCAACTTGGCTGTTGAACATGGCGAGGGCCTGTTGCGGAGCGACCGTCGTTTTTCGTTGATAGCACTCGTTGACCTTGGCTCCGTCGAACAGGCTGAGGAACGTCATCTGTCGTTCCTTGTCCTGGCGGAAGTACAGGCTGCGGCGGAGCACCGTTTGCCCCTGAGTGTGCTCAATGGGCGGCCCGCCCATTGCTAGGTCGAGGCTGCCTCCCAGCGACAGCACGCTGTCACGCACGACTTCAGCTTCCATCCGGCGAGCGTTCATTCGCCACAACGTGTGGTTGTCGGGATCGGCCGCCCGCGTCGCGGTTGACGCATCGTGCGATGAAGAACTCAGTCGATAGGCGCCGGACATCACGATCCGTTTGTGAAGCTTCTTCAGGCTCCAGCCGTCTTCCATGAACTGCACGGCCAGCCAGTCGAGCAGCGCCGCGTGACGCGGTTTCTCAGAACGCAGTCCGAAATCGAAAGTGCGTTCCAGAAGTGGCGCGTCGAAGTGACGCATCCAGACGTGATTGACGAGAACTCGTGCCGCCAGCGGATTCTTCCGATCAGTGATCCACCGCGCGAAGGCGAGACGACGACCGGAACTGGTTTTGGGATACTGCGGCCCGATCGCTGCGTACTGGTTTGAGCCACTGTTGAGTTGTCCTTGTGCAGCCTCCAGCTTCTTCTGCGAATCGGCAAGCAGTTTTTTCGCAGCCTGAAATTCCGATGTCGCTTTGGCTCGAGCGGCCGCTGGGGAGGTCCCCTGCTTCTGCCGAGCCTGCTCGATCTTCAGCTGAGCTTGCCCGACCTGCTCGGAAAGCTGGTCGACGGCGTGCTGACGGCTCAAGCTCCCGGCAGCCGCGGCTAGCCCGTCCTCTATGCCCGCGACCAGTCCATACTTCACGGTCTCTGCCGCGATGCGCGCTTCGAGTGCGGCTGCCGCGGATTGCGTGGCCTGGAGATGCGCGACAGCGACTTTCTCAGCGGCTTCGGAGACTTTCAACGCGAGCTGCAGATCTTTTCTCGTGAGCAGCTTGGGCGGCGCTGCCGAACCTCCCGCTGCAGGCTCAAGCTGCGTTTCCGGTGGCAGCGTCGTCACATCGAGCTGATCGAATTCGGCGGTCGCGGAGAAAGCCCATACCGAGATGCGACCGGCTTTCCGTTTCGGAAGGTTGTACGCCACTATCAATTCGCCATCGATCAGCACGTTCAACAACTGGTCCTTCACGGCTAGCTCAAGCACGTAATCCTGCCCAACCTTGATCGGGTGCGGCGACATCCCGCCAGCCGGGTATTGCCAGCGGCCGTCGCTTCCCTGGTTGGTGAATTGCACCTTTGGCCCGGAAACGGAAAGATAAACGGCGTTCATCGCCTGCTCGTATCCGTCGAAGCCAAGGCCAACGGACTTGTACGTCTCGCCGCCCGTGATTCGCAGCCGCAGCTTCGCCCGAAAATCGCGAGGATGATTGATCGACGAAACCAGACGGTGCTGCTTTGTCGCCCCGTTTGACTGGACGACTCGCCCATTCTTCACCGACCACGTTCCGCTTTCGACTTTCCACTGATCGGGATTCAGTTTCGAGAAATCATCGCTCAGCACGGGAGTGCCAGGATCGGTGGACGTTGCAGGGATTGTCTTCTTTGGAGAGTCATCGAGTCCGGGCTTTGGTTCCTGGAACTCCGCGAGCTTCTTTCGGGAGGCAGCAAACGCCGTCCGTGCGTTCTTGAGTCCGGTTTCAGAGGCCGCGATTGCCGCGCGTGCGGCCTCCAGCGCCGCATCGCAATTCTCCCTTCGCAATGCCGGATACCAAACGGTGACCGGAAGAGGAACGGGTTCGACCGACAGTTCGCCGAGTAGCTCCGGCAGCCCGGGAGGCAGCGGCTCTTTGTCCGGTTGATTCTCATTACCTTGCAGAAACGTAAACGTCTTGCGATCCAGATGAGCATCGTAAGCGCGAACGAGCATTCCGTTTGCCGAACCTGTCGACGCCAGTTGCAACGGATCATCGCGAACATCGTGAGTCTCAAAGATCGCCCGCATCTGGTAGTAGCCCGTCTGCTCGAACGGGTCATACTTATGATCGTGGCAACGGGCACAGTTCACGGTAAGGCCGAGAAACGCCTTCGAAGAATGCTCGACGATATTGTCGAGCCAGACGTTTCTGTTGAACTTGTACCAATTCCTCGCGAGGAACCCCGTCGCCCGCAGCGAAGGCTGGTCCTCGGGCGAGGTTTCATCTGCCGCAAGCATCTCGACGATCATTTGGTCGTAGCCCGTGTTCTCGTTCAGCGACTCGACAATCCAGTCCCGCCACCGCCAGATGTGCTCGCGGCCGTCGCGAATTTCTTTGCCGTAGCCGGACGGATCGCTGTACCGCCAGATGTCCATAAAGTGCCGAGCCCACCGCTCGCCGTAGCGAGGGCTCTCCAGTAAATGATCGACTGCGTTCTCGAAAGCCGCTTCCGATTTGTCGTCGAGAAACGCTCGCCGTTCGGCCAGAGTCGGCGGAAGGCCCGTCAGTGCGAGAGACGCTCGCCGCAGGAGCATCGACCGCGAGGTTTCACCGACCGCGCTCACTCCAACTCGCTCATGTTCGGTGGCGAGGAACCGATCGATGTCACTTCGAATCCAGCCAGCGGAAACGTTCGGCACATCCGCTTTGACAGGCGGCAGAAAGGACCAGTGTCGGGAAGGGGATTCGGGAATCGCCTCGTCGGGAGCCGCGGCCCCGGCCTCGATCCAAGCGGTCAGCTTCGCGACCTCTTCGGCCGTGAGTCGCGCTCCTGCCTCCGCTGGCGGCATCCGGCTGTCGTCGTCGTCGGTGACTCGTTCCAGAATAAGGCTCTCGCCGATTGTCCGGGTAACGTAACCTGGCCCGCTGTCACCGCCGTTGCGAATAAGGCTCGCCGCATCCAGTCGCAGCCCGCCTTCCTGCTTGAGCGAGCTGTGGCAGGAAAAGCACTTCTCGCGCAGAAGCGGCTTGATTTCCGCCAGATAGTTGACGCTCTTTCCAGGTGGCTCTTCCGTTTTCGATTCACCCTGTGCGCGAGCCATCTGTGCTGCAAACGCGCCGGAAAGAACAAGCAGCACAAGGCTGCGGCAGAACTGTTTCTGTAGAAGAGTCATTCTTGGTCCCCGAACCGACGTCACGTCAAACCGCTGGCTGGCTTTGTACCGCTCAATCATTTCAAGCCATCTCCTTTCCTCGCCATATCCTTGTCTCTCCGTCCCGGTATGTCTTCGACCTGGCCCAGAATCGGGTGATTATCGAGAATGTGATGCGACAGCGCTATCCTCGCCGTGGACCAGTTCTTTTTCAACAATGCGGTGAGGATCTCGTGGTGCACATCATGATCCGAGCACCAAAGAACACTAACTTACACGGGAGGAAATACAACATGACGTGACAATCTCGATTTCCGGCGCGGCGCTTTCGCCGGCAAACACTGGGTAACACATATCAAAACGAGGAGATTTAGCGAAACGTCCGTCTCGCCGGACTACAATGAGGAGACCAGCAAGTTTACCGGCCACATTGACAAGGTTACCATCACGCCCAAGTAACAGAATAGCGGTGAAAGTCAGCAAAACCAAGCAGGGTCGTCCGCACCGCTAGCAGCGGCTGGCGGTGAGATCCATCCGCAACTTTCTAGCGTGTACTGTACAGCTAGGTGTACGAAGATGCGGCTCTGACGCCTCCCATCACTCGCTTCGATTGGCCGCTGTGCTGCCAGAAAGCTGGCGGCATAAGCGCGTACCCGCTAGTGGATTAGCTCGACTCGTTCGCTCAGTATTCCACTAACACATACGTTTTTCTATCCCTGCCAGCAAACCACCGTTTAATTGCAACAAAACAACAAGCACGCAACCGCTTGTATTCGGTCCGCACAGCAGACCCTACTTGGCTATTGGTCTGGCCCCAGGTCACGCAGAGCTTCGAATGGCGGTTCATAGGCATTCTCGCCACCTTCGCGCGACGTGAAGAAATTGAACAAGTAGACACCGTCGGCCCCCGCTTTTAAAAGTTGAGTTGCCGCATGGCGATATTCATCTGCAGTGAGATTCTTCTGGCCGCCACCTTTGGTACATTCAATGCCGCCGTAGACCGGGACCGTTGTGATGGCCTGCTTCCACAAGTCGATAGGAAGATCGCCCCGTTCGTGCAGGAACTCAGAAACCGAGACAAAATCGACCCAGCCGTGCTTGACCCAAGCTGGCACGTCACAACCGAGTTGTCGGGCAGTCTCGGGTGTCGGTGGAGTGCGGCCATAGTTCGAGGGCGGGCGCACAGTTAGCACCAAGCGGCGACCTCGTTTTCGTCCGACTCTGTCGATCATCTTGCGAATTCGTTCGACCAGCGAGTTCATCTTCGCGACGCGCTCTTCGGTCGAGCCGTCTTTGAAGAACCTCGGGAAGCGATTGAAGTCGAGTTCAATACCGTCACAGTCGTAACGCTGGACGGCTTCCTGTATCAGGCGAAATGTGTATTCGCGGACTTCGTCGCGACCGAAGTCCAACGCTCCGCTGCCTTGGTACTGCTTTGTGCCCAAACGCCAGTCGGCATGATCCACCAAAAATTGTGTCCGCAGAAAGTCGTTGCCGTGATCGTCGTTCATGCGAAACGTGAGCAACGCCTCGCGACCGCGTTTCTTCGCTTCGGCCAGCAAAATTGCATACGGATCGATGTTGGCGTCAAAGAACTTTTTTAAGTTGTCGAACCGCTGCTTCTCCGATGCCGGCCACTTCGCTCGCTCGCCGGGTGTCGACAACGTGCCGCGCATCGTGCCAACTTTCGTCGGGTAGTACATGACCTGCGCATTAATGCAGACCAGTACCGTATCGACACGGCTCCCGTCGTAAGCGACCTCTTCGATCAACCGCTTCACATCGTCGAGATTGACCGCCACCGGCCCCTTGCTGTCTGCCTTCGTCGATAGGCATGAATCGCCGTCGAAGTTGTACAGTACACGTCGCACACGCTGCGGCTGATCCGCTCCGATTGCCAACGACGACGCCAACTCCACCACCAACAGAGTGAGCACGAACCAGACAGCACTGCGATGACGGGTACTCACGTAAAGCATGTTTCAAATCCTTTCATGAAATGACAGGCCTGAAAGACTAGGGGGCTTGCCTTGACGATTGTCCGTTTTTTCTGCGAATGTCTCGACTTGGTATTTTGTTAAGACCTGTTCTCAAGTCATCCGATTCTGTACCGTGATCTGTATGCTCGCCCCTGAATCATCTCACCGATACGTATACAACAAGATAGATGACCTGTTACTGTCAGTTTACGTGCTTTGAAAATTCTGTCCAGCCCTCCGGATTGGTACCAGAGTTAGGGTCGCAGTTTGGATGAAACGCTTCCGGGGCCGGGAGAACGACGCAGCGGTGGAGTAGAACCTCTGCAGCTCAAATGTATTGATTGTCCGAGAAACTCCATACGTTAATTGACTCAGCCAAGAACTCACCGTTTTCTGATTTGAGTCCGAGTTACCCATACGTTTTTTGCGTCAGCGAATTCGTCCCAAGTACGCCATACGTTTTCTCGGAATCTGGGCTGATTTGGCTCCGATCTTGAGAAGCCTCAAAAAGTGGTAAAACGTTCAGGCATTTTCCCAACGTTTT
>DAOUPA010000668.1 GCA_030626405.1 Planctomicrobium sp. | reverse complement strand
ATGCGGTGCGGCGATGACCACGAAGTCACTCTGCGCGAGCAAGTCGCTCAGTCGATCAAGCTTCCAGATTTCTTCAACGACATCTGGAATCGAATCAACAAGCGGGTCGACACCGAGAACCGTCATGCCGAAGGCTTTCGCCCGTCGACAGATTTCTGCCCCAATACTGCCGACACCAACAACACCAAGAGTGCAATCGGCGAGGTGCATGTGATTGCGATCAATCTCGGAAATCGTGCCTGCGGCAGCGAACATCGGAGGTTGATCTTCTCTCGTCCCGATCGGATTCCAGGTTTGCGATTGTTGTTGCCGTAAGTAAATGTGCAAGTTTCGCGCGATGCAGAGAATGTACCCGAAGACGTGATCGGCGATTACATCATAAAACAGCCCGCGCATGTTGCTCAGTTCGCAAGGATGATCGACCAATTCCGGAAAGATGTAATGTTCAAGACTCGCAGTTGGAGATTGCACCCATCGCAATTGCTCAGCTTGTGCCAGCAGCGCCGGAGTGATCTTTCCAAAGAAACCCGAAGCCTCCGCGATCTCCTGACCAGCTTCTTCCACGGTTTGGCAATTCACAACAGCCACCGATCCCGCCGCCTCACAAATTTTGGAAAGGCGGAACTCATCAACCGCTGGATGGATTACAATTTTCATAGCGAACGAATGTCTTTGTTTAGGAAATGAATTCAATGTGGAACGGACATTCTGTCTGTTCGTGAATCCAATATCTTCTTAGTTTCGCACAGACAAGAATGTCTGTGCGACCTCGATACCAGCCCATCTATTTTTCATACTGCCCCTGTGCAATCATGCCGGCGAGGTATCCGGCTTTGAATCCGGCATCGATGTTGACGACGGCGACATTTGCGGCGCAGCTGTTGAGCATGCCGAGTAACGCGGCGACTCCTCCGAAAGCGGCGCCATAGCCGACGCTTGTCGGAACGGCGATGACTGGGCAGCTCAACCAACCAGCGACGACGGACGGCAGCGCGCCTTCCATGCCAGCGACGACAACGACGGCATCGCAATTGTCGAGTTGATGTTTCTCGTTCAGAAACCGCTGCGGACCGGCGACGCCGACATCCATCAGCAAACCAGCGTCGACATTCATCCAGCGTAAAGTTTCCAAGGCTTCGAGGCCGACCGGTCGATCAGACGTTCCCGCAGTGACCACGACCACACGGCCGTTCGACTTTTCGATTTTGTTAATGCGAACAGTTCGAGCTTGTTCGTCGTAGATCGATTCTGGATATGCCGCATTGAGAAATGTACCTTGCTCAATTGAACAGCGAGTCGCCAGGCAATTTTGACCAGCAGTGAGCAATGTTTGAAATGCTGCTTGAAGAGCTTCGTCAGTTTTGCCAGGCGCGTAGATCACTTCCGGATATCCACAGCGATCCTGCCGCTGAAGGTCAATACGCACAGAGCCGTTAGCATTTGCAGCCGTTTGTGGCGAAATCATGCTTGTTATTGTCTCTCGCACGGAATCGACACTCTGATTGCCCGCGGCGAGAGCTTCGAGTAAATCGTGCAGAGAATCAGCGTTGGTGGTCATTGTAGTGATTGTTTTGTAGTTGGATTGTTCGAGCAGCGGGAGACATTCCCTCAAAAACACTGTACTCTTTCGAGGCGAGAACATCGAATCAACAGATGGAAGTCAAGGAAATTAAATGGCAGTTTTTGTTGCTCAGCGGCGTGTCGAATTCGCCAATACAGATATGGCAGGGATCGTACATTTCGCGAATTTCTATCGCTGGATGGAAGAGACTGAGCACGAATACTTTCGAACTCTAGGGCTGCACATCATGGAGAAGCGAGAGGATGGCACCTACATCGGTTGGCCGCGAGTCTCGGCTTCGTGCCATTTCGAAGCGCCTGCTTTCCACGAAGATATTCTGGATATTCATCTTCGAGTCGAACGAATCGGCTTCAAATCGCTGACGTTCCACGTGGAGTTTTTCCGAGATGGCAAAAGGCTGGCCCATGGCAGAATGAAAACGGCCTGCTGCATCTGCGGTGTTGAAGGTGGCGGCCTGAAGTCCATCGAAATCCCTCAAGCCTATCGAGAACTGTTCAAAGAGATGGCGGAGGATTCGAGTCAATAAAAAAAGCGGTTCACAAGGGGCATGTGAACCGCAAGAAGGTTGAAGTTGTTGGAATCAGGTGGCAGGGTGAGGCAAGTTGCCCTCCCGGCTCTTTTCTAGTCTGTGATCTTTATGAGTGCGCTGTAATCGGTGGAGAATTTCAATTCCACGACTCGCCCCATGATCAACCGAACATAACGCTCGGAACTTGTCTCTGTTCCGTCGGCTTTTTTGAAGTTTGCCTGTACTCGGTAAACATGGTCGAGACCAGGGTAGAGTGGTTTTGATTCGAAGTGCCAGATGTTTGGATCCTTGGCATCGCGAAATCCATCGATGGTGTCTTCGGTCCGCATGGCGTTCATGTCGTGAACAATCACTTGGTTCGCGTCCATGACCTTCACATCGATCATCCCAACTCGCGGATGTTTCTCCACCGGAACCGGACGCGAAGGAAGTCTGTAAGTTCTTCCAATCGTTCCTGGGGGTGGTACCGGAGCAGGAATGACCACTCGAGGCTGTGAGTCAGAGGGCACCATTTGAAGTCCGTAGGGACTATAGTTCCTCCCGTATCTCTGGCTGGTGTTTTCAAGTCGCGCCTGACCATTCGGCACACCACTACCGCTAACACCATAATCACTATATGGAACCGGAGCGTAAGTCTCTCCGTAATAACTGTAACCTCTTGAACGTTTGTGACGATGACCAGCATCAACTGAATGACCGTAGCTGGCTGCGATCAAAGAAACCAAACCCGTGATGAGCATCGATTTCGAAGAGAACATGTCAACAACCTTAATCAAGAGAGGAAATGAGGTTCTCTGTGGCAGAAAAACTGCCACAGAGAAAACACTCATGAAGATCACAAAGACAAGATGAGTGAGGTCTTTGTGAAATGTGGTGGACCCACAACGAACTCTACAACACTCTTGCGAAGCGGCGCGAATTCCATCCTCCTGAAAGAAAAAAGCCCGCACTTTTCAGGACGGGCTTCGGTAAGGTTTCTCGAAAACGTTTAATGCTCCGAACTCCGAGACGTGTAAGTGTTTCGCGTGCCTGCCTGACCAATTTGAACCGTATAACTGGTTCCGT
>DAOUPA010000607.1 GCA_030626405.1 Planctomicrobium sp. | reverse complement strand
GTGTTCTACACCGATCTGGTGAATTCCGATCGGTTTCTGCCGCCCAACATGATCGGCAATGTCATCCGGGATGCGATGCTGGCGAAGGGCCTGGTCACAACCCAACAGTTGCGGATGTGGGCCTAACCTATGCCAACCCTCCCGCGTCCTTCGAGGTCGATGGTCAAAAAATCAGACTACCTAATCGGATCCGCAACGAGGGTCTTGCCACATGTCTCGACAGTTCCTTGTTGCTCGCGGCTGCCTGGGAACAGGCGGGGCTAAATCCGGTCATTCTTTTCAGCGAAGGACATGCATGGGCCGGTGTCTGGATCACCAAACGCGATTTTGGGCAAGTCACGGAACCTGATGTCGTTGCAGTGCGCAAGGCGTCACAAGCAAAGGAATTTATTCCGGTGGAAACCACGCTGCTCGCTCAGCGTCCCACTGTCGGATTCGAAGAAGCCGTTGAAGCCGGACGTTTGCGGCTTTCAGAAGAACGCGAGCACGAATTCCGGATGGCCGTCGACATCACGCGGGCGCGCTCGGCTCGGATTCGTCCGCTGGCCAGCCATGTGGTGGACGAGCAGGGCGAGGCTGAACACATCAACGCTGCGCCAGCAAAACTCCCTTCTCCCATCGATCTTGGCTTACTTCCAGCCGAATTGATCGATTCCGTTCCCGATACGCCCAAAGGCCGAATTGAGAGATGGCAGGCAAAACTGCTCGACCTATCTCTGCGCAACAAGCTGTTAAACTTCAAACAGAGCAAGCAGACCGTGCCCTGCCTCGTACCTGATTTGGGTGGGCTTGAGGATGCCCTTGCGGCGGATAAACCGTTTCGCGCTTACCCCCTCATGGAAGATGACCCTATCGGCGAGCGCCAGCTTTCGCCACAAGACAAAGATGCGGTCATCAAAAGTGCCGTTGAGGATGCTTTCAAACGCGGACAGATCACGGTGCCACTTGATCGAAAGGAAACCAATAACCGACTACTCACCCTATTCCGCAAGGCCAAGAGCGACGTACAAGAAGGAGGCACTAATACACTCTTCCTTGCTGCCGGTTTCCTGCGTTGGCAACGTGAAGGCGACAAGCGGAGCTACCGTGCGCCACTTCTTTTAGTACCTATCAAACTCGAACGAAAATCGGCAAAATCGGAATTCAAAATCCTCCACCATGAAGACGAAGTGCGCTTCAATTCCACTTTGTTGGAGTTTCTCAGACGTGATTTCGACCTTACTCTTCCTGAGCTGGAGGGAGATTTGCCCCGCGACGACAGTGGCATCGATGTGCCGCTTATTTTCGAATGGATACGATCACGGGTTCGCGACGTCCCCGGTTTTGAAGTGGTGGAAGAAATTGCAATTTCCACCTTCTCATTCTCGAAGTTTCTTATGTGGAAGGATCTCGTCGATCGCACCGATCAATTACGAAACAACCGGCTCGTAGCGCACCTGGTCGATAATCCCGAAAGGACCTTTGAATCTGGCTCGGGGGAACCCGTAGCTGCACATGAGATTGATCAACGCCTTGCGCCCCGGGATCTTGTGACGCCTCTACCCGCTGACAGTTCCCAGCTTGCAGCGGTGGTGGCCGCAGCAGAAGGACATGACTTTGTCCTTATCGGTCCACCTGGAACCGGTAAGAGCCAAACCATCGCAAATATTATCTGCCAATGTATCGCTCACGGAAAGACTGTGCTTTTTGTAGCCGAAAAAGCAGCCGCTCTCGATGTGGTGCAGCGTCGATTAGAAGCGCATGGACTAGGGGATGCGGTTTTGGAGCTTCATTCCAACAAAACTGACCGGAAACGCGTTTTGACACAACTCGGGCGCGGCTGGGACAGAGCTTCAATCGCAAATGAGCGTGACTGGCTGGATGTAACTGAGAAGCTGCGCATCAAGCGCGACCAACTGAACACGTATGTTGAGGCCGTACATGCCATTGGGTCTCAAGGTTTTTCAGTGTTCCAAGCCGTACGCGCGCGGAGCCGGTCGGACCAATGCGGATGAGGCCAAAGCGATCGTCGAGATGATACGTCAGCGTCTAAGTGCATGGCTAAAACTGCCCGAAGAAGACCGGCCAACACTCGGGGTGATCACGTTCAACGTCCAGCAACAGGGTCTTATTCTTGATCTTCTCGATCAAATCCGCCGGAACACCCCCGACTTTGAATGGTTCTTTGCAGAGGAGCGAGAGGAACCCTTGATCGTGAAAAACCTTGAGAATATTCAGGGTGATGAACGTGATGTCATGCTGTTTTCGATTACGTTTGCACCTGACCTCTCTGGTAAACTTACGATGAATTTTGGTGCCCTAAATTCCAATGGCGGTGAAAAGAGACTCAATGTTGCCGTCACGCGGGCGCGAAGCGAACTTCACGTTTTTGCTTCCTTGACCCACGACCAGATCGACCTCTCACGGACCAACGCGACAGGTGTCCGCGACCTCAAGACGTTCCTCGACTATGCCGAAAGAGGCGCGATCGCCCTCCCAGCCCGCGATGAAGGATCACTGGGTCCTGCAGAAAATCCGTTTGAAGAAGCCATTGCAGCAGCATTCCGGGCCAAGGGTTGGGAAGTGCGCACGCAGATTGGTGTTTCTGGTTTCCGCATAGATTTGGCCGTCGTGCATCCCGACCGAGCGGGCGCATACCTTGCTGGCATAGAATGCGATGGTGCAACCTACCACAGCTCTGCCACGGCTCGGGATCGCGACAAAGTTCGGCAGGCAGTGCTTGAAAATTTAGGCTGGACCATCCTCAGAATTTGGTCAACCGATTGGTTCCGAAATCCTACAACTGTAGTAGAACGGATAAACAAAGAGCTGGAAAACCGGCTCGAGGCCGACCGAAAAGAGCGAGAGGAAGACAAAACAGCCTCTGAACAGCCGTCTATGGCAAACGAGCTCACGGCTCTACCCGCGCCAGCGCAGGATGAGGATGAGGATGAGACAGTACCGAAGCAGCTTACGTTCGAAACGGTAGAACATGAAAGGCAGTCACCACTTTTCGCTGATGGACCGCCTAACTCTTCTCAAACTCCTGAAACTGTTTCTGATCCCGAGAATCCAGTTGCGGATTCTGCTCGGTTCTTTGATCTCAGCTACATGGGTGAGTTACGTGAGATCGTCCAAGATATCCTAACAAAGGAGTCTCCGCTCCCGCTGCGAAATCTGGGCCGAGCGGTAGCCCATCGCCATGGCTGGCAACGCACTGGCCGCAGGATCATGCAACGTGTCGAAAACGCACTTGGTGACGCGGAGCTACATGAAGAGTTCGGTGTGCCATTTGTGTGGATTAATGGAACCCGTCAAGATCGAAAGCCGTTTCGCGGTCTTTCTGACCGGTCCATTCAGGAGGTTTCGCGAACAGAAATTGCTTCAGTCCTTGACGAAATTGGTGAGGACCTGCCTGCGTCGGACGATCCAATCGGCGACCTGGCACGCTATTTAGGTATAAACCGTGTCAGCAGTTCAGCGAGAGAATATCTTTTGAGAGTGAAGAATTGGCGCGATAGCGTTTAGGCGTTGCGTTACTTTTCCTGACCAATTCCTGTGGAGTCCGCTTTCTCAGCTTTCTGAAAAGCCACCCCCCACCCATGGTTCCTCCCTGGCGGTGTTTGTATACGGGGGGGCTAATGCGTCAGACGCACGAACAAAGGCACAGAAAGCTCAACAGGATTGATCGAACCGAAAATCACTGGCAAATCGAAGTGAACGGCGTTTCACTTGGGGAATGTCGGTTCAGGAAAG
>DAOUPA010000612.1 GCA_030626405.1 Planctomicrobium sp. | reverse complement strand
GCGAAAATTTCGTGTCGCCTTGTCCCGAACCAGCAACAGTCCAACGTTGTCCAGAATTTGGAAACGTTCCTCAGAGAGAACTGCCCATCAGGCTTAAAACTCGAATTCAAACATTGGCACGGCTGTCCGGCAGTTGTGTGCGACATGAACAGCCCATACATGCAGGCTGCAAAAGCCGCCATCGAAAAAGGATTCGGCACGGCTCCAGTGATGATTCGAGAAGGTGGCTCGATTCCAGTCGTCGGAACGTTCAAGAAATTGTTGAACGTCGACACACTCCTGCTCGGCTGGGGTCAAAACACCGACAACCTTCATAGCCCTAATGAAAAATTCAGCCTGGAAGCGTTTCAGCAAGGAACGCTTTCAAGTGCCTGGCTTTGGAACGAACTCGGGGCATAGGCACCAACACTGGCTTTCCCCAAGTGGATCACCGGGGGGCTAATTTCATTTACTCTAGACTCTTAGCATTCAACCCTAGACCATTCCAATGCTTGACCTTCAATACATCTGCGACAACCCTGAACTCGTTGAAGAAAACTGCAAAAACCGTGGTGTGAAGTGCAACATTCCTCGAATTCTGGAACTGCGAACGCAGCGAAGTTCTCTAATTACAGCTGGTGATGAAATTCGCCGTCAGCAAAAGGAAACCGCTGCAAAAATCCCCAAAGCAACCGCCGAAGAACGACCAACGTTCATCGAACAAGGGAAACAACTCAAGGTCGAAGTTGCCGAAAACGAAGCTGCTCTCAAAGAAGTCGAAACAGAACTCCACGCCGAGCAATCGATCCTTCCCAACATGACGCACCCGGAGGCACCACTCGGAGGCGAAGAGGATGGCAGCGTATTGCGAAAGTGGGGAGAGCCAACGCAATTCGACTTCACTCCTAAAGACCACGTCGAACTCATGGCGGATCTTGACCTTGTTGATTTCGAAGCTGGTGCAAAAGTTGCTGGCTCAGGCTTTTACTTTCTCAAAAACGAAGCCGTCCTACTCGAGATGGCTCTCGTTCAGTTTGCCATTGAAAAAGTACGCGGCGAAGGGTTCACACTTTACACAACTCCCGATCTCGCGAGACAAGACGTACTACAGGGAACCGGCTACCAACCGCGTGGACCTGAAACACAAATCTACAGCATCGAGAACACCGACCTTTCTTTGATCGCCACTGCCGAAATTCCGCTCGGCGGCATGCTTCGTGATCAAATTCTTGATGAAGCAGAGCTTCCATTGAAAGCCGCTGGCATATCGCATTGTTTCCGCACAGAAGCAGGCGGACATGGAAAAGCCTCCAAAGGGATTTATCGCGTTCATCAATTTACTAAAGTTGAAATGTTCTGCTTCACCGCTGCTGATTTCGCCAAGTCGGACGAAGTTCATCAACTGATCGTTCGCATTGAAGAGGAAATCTTTCAGGCTCTCGAAATTCCGTATCAAGTGATCGACACAGCCGCCGGTGATCTTGGTGGACCGGCATACCGCAAGTTTGACCTCGAAGCCTGGATGCCTGGTCGGGGTGATGGTGGCACTTACGGCGAAGTCACTTCGGCATCGAACTGCACCGACTTTCAGGCGAGACGACTCGGCATCCGCAGCAAATCTCCGGAACGGAAAGGGACGCAGTTCGTGCATACCCTCAATGGAACAGCAATCGCCGTGACACGAGCCATGATCGCTCTCATCGAAAATCACCAACAGGCAGATGGCAGCATCCGAATTCCAGAAGCCCTACAAAAATGGCTCGGGACCGATTGCATCTGCGCTAAAAAATGAAACAAATTCACGCACCACATGTCCGCGACAGTTCCCGAAGAATATCGAGCGTTTCATCAATGTCCGGAACATCAGCGCCGGGGACGCGACCTCCTCGGTCGCATTCGCCGAGCAGGATCAAGTCTTCATAGTCAGGGCTGAGTTGCAGCCGCCGCATGGCGCGTGCTCCCAATGTTCTCTCTTGAATCTTGTGAGTTTCCATGTGATTATCGATCAACCACTGAGTCCTTGGCGTGATCGAACCTTCCAGCGCTTCCAACCCTGAATTCACATGATCCAGCGGATCAATCGCTTTGCCAACGTCATGCAAGAGTGCTGCCAACAAAAATTCTTCATCGTAAGGCTGTGCTTCCAACGCTAGATCGAAAACCTGCAAACTGTGATAAAGGACATCTCCTTCCGGGTGATACTTCTTGCTCTGCTCGACATTCTCAAGAGGGATGAGTAACAACCGGTACAATTCAAATCGGTCGATCTCGAAGTCCGTCGCTGCCAGGACTTCTTCTAAATCGAGATCAGGATACTTCTCTTTGAGCAGTTCTTCGAACTCATTCAAACTCGCCCGCTCGATGGCCTTGCCAGTGATCGAACTCTTGAAAACAACGTGAGACTGATTCGCCGCGTAGCATGTCAGTTCGACTGGAAATTTTTCGTGAACATGAACATGCGTAAAGATTCGATCTTCACCATGTTTTCGAACATGCTTGTGCTCGACATCATAAAAGAGTCCCTGCTCGTCAAGCGTTCCAGTGATCGCTTCCAGGCTGCTGCTGAAAAGGTGAAGGTCGACATCGCTGCCGCGACGCACGAAACCAGTCAGCGTGCTGCCGATTAATTTCGGTTTGAATCGATGGAGCAACCGCATCATTCGCCACGCAGTCAGCCGCATGTCGCGAAGATTGTCGAACCGTTTATCCCCTTCGTACAGCGAAACAAAGCGTTGTATCTCGTCGCGAATTTCGGTGTTTGATGGTAGCAGAGACGGCTTCACCCAGCCGCGACAGATTCTGCGACCAGCTTTCATTTTCGCTCGGTAATACTCGGACTCCTGCCGTGTATACATCAAGCGGGCGGCTTCAAAAGTGATCTGCCGCCGAGTCTTATCAGTATTCATTAGCGAAGTGCGTCGATTACTCGCCCATCAAAGCGACGCCGGGCAGAAGAAGAGTACGCTGATTTTCAACAATAGACAAGTCGAATCTTAGAGAAGATGAATTTCGAAGAGTGGTTCATTTGACGACTGATCAGAAAATTGGTCCAGGCGTCCAAGGGCAGAATTCTTCGTCGCCGATGTTTTGGGCTTCACTTTTGGTTTGTTCGCCACTGGCAACAGAAATGATTTTCTCGAAGATTTCTGCACCGACCGATTCGACGGTGCCTGCTCCATCTAAAATTGTTCCAGCGTTGATGTCCATGTCATCGATCATGCGGTTGTACATCAAGGAGTTCGTCGCGATCTTAATCGTCGGCACCGGTTTGCATCCGAAGCAACTCCCGCGACCCGTTGTGAAGACGACAACATTCGCGCCTCCAGCGATCATGCCGGTCACTGATGGTGGATCGTAGCCAGGAGTGTCCATAACGACGAAGCCTTTTTCGGTCACTTTTTCTGCGAATTCATAAACGGCTCGCAACGGGGAACTTCCACCCTTCGCAATAGCTCCGAGGGACTTCTCGAAAATCGTCGTCAGCCCACCTTTCTTGTTGCCAACAGAAGGGTTGTTGTCAATCTTGGCACCAAAGAGGTCAGCATAGTCTTCCCACCATTTGATGCGTTCAAGAAGTTTGTCGGCAACTTCTCTGTTGATCGCACGCCGCGTCAGCAGATGCTCGCCTCCGTAAATCTCCGGGACTTCTGCCAAGATCGAAGTTGCTCCATGAGCAACGAGTAAATCGCTCGCGATGCCGACTGCCGGATTCGCTGTGACGCCGCTAT
>DAOUPA010000734.1 GCA_030626405.1 Planctomicrobium sp. | reverse complement strand
CAATCGCTACCCTTTATCCTGAGGGGAATACGGTGGTTTTCCAAGATGAAGTTTTCCATGTTTCGTCCGGTAAACTTTGAATTTGGAACTCACCCTAAAAGTTGCGTTAGGCGTCGTCTCGGGGAGCTCTAAGCCCATTGGTTTCATTGCGTTATGGCAATTTAGGGTGTTGTGCAAATGTGACATTTTCCGGTGTTACAAGCACGTGCAATTCTTTCGTGGCATTTTTTATGTCACTGTCCGATTCCCTTGTAACCGTGACTGGCTTACCTTTTGACGTCGTCTGGTCGAAGACGGTCCTGCTCGGCGGCGAGAAGTGCGACAACAAAAACGGTCCCGTCGCGGATCGTGAAAACCGCTTTGTAACTTGGACGTGATCCTAACCCAACGAGCTTCTCCCGGATTTCGTACGGAAACTCATCGTTCTCATCAGACAACGAATGACTCTCGGGAAATTCGTCGAGTGAGAGAATCTGCGAACGGACCCCAAAGAACCATTTCACAGCCTGATCGACGCTATGATGATCGGCCCACCATTGGGCGTTGCGTTCGATGTCCGCTTCAGCACGCGGAAGAATCTTGACAGCGTGCTTCATTGTGGCTGAGGAAACCTCAGTCGCTCCCGCATTTCCTCGAATGCTTGCTCCGCCGGTTTGCCTTCACCCGCTTCCATCTGTGCCAGACCTTCGGCAATCGCGTTGCGATCATTCTGGCGGCGCAGAGCCTCCACTGCCTGTCGATAGGTGTCACCATCGACGATCATGTAGACGCGACTCGTGACCGGATCGACGACTTCCAAGCCATTGGGGTCGTTCGCGTGCAGCGCATTGGCAAGTTCTGGGGAAAGTTTCAGAGTCATGCCCACATTTTACCCCAGAAGGATGATTTTGGGAATAGAAACTGAGAAAGACGAAATCACGCGGGCGTCAATCCTTGCGAGAGGCGGAAACATCTCTCACTCAAAGTATTGCATACAAGCTGAAGTCAGACATCCGAAGCTGATCCAGAGGAAGAGGGGAAAGCAGCTTCAAAAGCTTGTGAGAGCGTGAGTTACGAGCGGATTTCAGTCTTTATTTTGGGTACCAAAAAGTTTTAACCGCGTCTGGTTCCTTCCGACTGGAAATGAGACCTTTTGGCGAGTTTGTCAAAAGACCGGCGACATCAACTCAGCCTTGCCTCCCCAGGGGCAAGGCATTTCATGTCCCTCTGGGGCTTATCCTGAAATCCACCTGCTCTGCCGGTGGATTCTTTACTGTCTCACATGTCAAGACGTGGTCGAGAAACGATGTCGTCGAAGCAAGTATGATTGATCGCAATTGTGATACTGGAGAAGTATCGGTCACTCGGTTCCGGAAAACACTATGAACAGACGAATGAGATCGAGGTCAGGCCTCATCTTGTGATGTCTCAATGGAAGCATCACTTTCTGGATCCTGCAGATTCCGTGTTTCAACCAGCCTCTGAAACTCGGCCAGAATCTCTGGATGGTTTCGAGAGAGAAATCGCACAACCCGAGCGTTATCAAGAAGTTTCTTCAAGTATCCGACCACAATCACGAGGTTCAACACATTCTTGCCATGTGTCTCCTCGATCATCCGAAAATCACGCTCAAGTCCTTCCATCTCGTGTTCAATGCGAGAGATGTCATCGGCACTCAGCCCGTTGATCTCTTTCTTCTGCTCTTCGTCAATCAACTGATCTTGTGGCGTTGCTGCCAACAGACATTTCGCGTACGCAACCGAAAAATTCCAGGAGGAAATCATCAACTCAGCCATTTCGATCTGTCGAATCGGTTTCACTTTTTTCAGTTCGCGAATGGTCTTTCCACAGATTCGTTTTTCCTTGAGCAGTTCAACAGCTTCTGGGCAGATCCCGTCTAACAGGTCTCGCTTTTTGCGAATACTTGCGACATCCACATTCAAACTCTTGGCGAGTCGCTCTTCAGAGACTCCATTCTTGATGGCTTTGAGAATCATGAAGTGCTCTTGAATCACCGAGAGGCGATTCACTTTGTGATTGTAAGTAAAGGCCTCATCATCGGTGGCAATCAAGCAATCGACGAATTGGAGTCCCTGATCATTGACGATCTGCAAGCGAATATGTCCATCGAGCAAGATATAGGTGCCCTCTTGATCCTTCTGTGGATAAACCACAAGCGGTTCAATAATCCCAAGTTCCTCAATCGAAGAGACGATGCGTTGATACTTGCAGGTTTTCTTGATTGTCGGGCTGAGTTGCTTCAACGGAAGAATCACATCCAGAGAAATCGTCTGAATTTCAGATTCACAGGCCAGTTCCACCGTATGAGGCATTATTCGTCTCTCCCATTTTTGATGT
>DAOUPA010000329.1 GCA_030626405.1 Planctomicrobium sp. | reverse complement strand
GAACGCTTTCACTTCTGCTTCATTAATGTTGCGGCTGAGAAGTCCGAAGTTAGCACTTCCGTCAATGACAGATCCAACCGCGTTCGCAGATCCTTTGACCTGAATTTCAACTTCAACATCCGGATGCAGGCGACGAAAACCGTCACCCCATGTTGCTCCGACTTGAGACATGGTGCTGGAACCGATCAGGGTCAGTTTCCCCTTCAGTCCCTGGACTCGTTTGTAAACCTGCAATGCAGGGTCGACCGCACTTTGTGTTTGTGGGGCTTCTGCCAGCGAGATTGAGGCAGTTGTTAGCAGGACCGCCAAGCTTAGCAAGGTCTTTGCTCGGTGCAATTTCATTCTTTTTCCCTCCTGGGTCAACGACTGCGGAACGCGTCAGTCCACCTGGGTGACATCGAATTCCGTAGTTCTTGCAGGAGCCTCATCCATTGAGGTTCCTGGGCACATCAGCCAATTCTGCCGGAGTATAGAGCGGTTTGGAGAATCAACTCAATACGAAGTTTGCACCTTGCTCAGAAGTAGAATTGTTAATCAAGCCCAGTGTTTTATCACGCGAAACGAGCAATCTCGGACCGAGAGGACAATCTCGGTAGCTGCATCTGACAGACAATTGGTGAGAAAATTGGGTCAAATCGTCTTGACAGCTTCGTCAAGCATTGTGCTCCAAGCTCTTGGGCAACCCTTAATTCTTTTCTTCGCTCGGCTTTTGCCCGATGAAGAGGTAGTGGGGGGCGCGGATGAACGGGAGGTAAGGGATTTTGCCACGTCGTTCGTCGAGGTGCACCTTCTCGAATTTATTCAATAGATACGGAATATGGTCTGGGCTCAGGAAGACATTGTCCGAGGCAAACCAGGGTTGCCAGAAACTTCGCGTTCCCCAAGGGTGCTTCTGCTGCCAGTCTTCCGGATGTTTTCGAGAGACGAAGAAGTCGACGACTCCAATTTGACCGCCCGGTTTTAAAAGCGAATAGGCGTGGTCGATCGCACGAAACCAATCGGGAATCATCGTCAACGAATACGAAAACGTGACGACATCCACTAAGCCTTCTTCTGGGGTGAACGTTGTCGCGTCGTGGCAGACAGGTTGAACGTTCTTCCACTCTCGGTGATCAATACGTTGCTGCGCTTGTGCGAGGAGCGATTCTGAAAGATCGATAAGGTACATTTTGGAGAGTTTTTCAATGCTCGGTCCGAGGTGTTCGGCGTTTTCACCTGTCCCGGCACCGAGATCAACCCAGACTCCATTCTCTGGTACGTCAATGGATTGAATCATCTCTTCGCGGCTGTGCAGCATGCGGCGCCGAAAGTCGTCGTAGTTACTTGCTTGCCCTGAGTAGAAATTCTCGAGACGCTCGGCGTGAGTGTCTCCCCCGGCACGGCGCACAGCCAAGTGCCAGAGAGTCTTCATGTCGCCGGAAACAGTTTTGATCGGATTTGCCATGATTGTCTAGTTGAAAATAAAATTAGCTGAATACTTAAAGTGTACGGCAAACAGCTCGCTGAAAACTCAATCTTAGCTACGCTTTACCGTCAATTCATTTTTCAATCCACTTTGATGTCAGCGATGTAAAAGCTTCCGTAGGTGTTGACTCGATCGATGGCATGGAGTTGATCGGCGAGTTCCCTGTTGTAGTGAAGGATGTCCCCCATCGTTTTCTTCTCGCCGTTCACGTTCACTTCGATGGGGTCGACAAATTCGACATCAAGACTGGCGCTCCGCCAGATCACCTTCGCACCTGGAGCCGCTTTGTTCACAATTGCCTGCCATTCATCACATAAGACATCCTTGAGGTTGTGGTACATCCAATCCATGTGATCCAGCAGGATAAATCGCGAAATTTTTCCCTCGTGACTTTCAAGGAAACCGAGCAGAGAGTTGGTATGTGTTGAAACGGTTTCAGCGACATTTTCTCGCAATGTCTCGAAATTCTCTTCCTTAAGGTACTCCGGGCAACAGGTCTTCGTGTATTCGCCCGTTAAGTAGACATGCCAGAAGTAGTTGTCGTGCAGCGGCAGTTTTGCAAAAACGGTTTCAATTCGATCAACTACAAATTGGGAGATTCCGCCTGGGTATCCGCTGTCGAGTTGTTGTCGTTGGCTGCGCGGGACGCCGAGCATTGCCATGGTTGTGTCGCGACCGAGTAGCCAGCGAACCATTGGGCGAAAGAGCGACTCTTTCAAATTCTGTTCGTAAAAGACTTCTTGTTGTTCCTCAATTGTTTTTGCAGCGAGGATTTGATTCATTGGCCCTCGTAGTTTGACGACGCGGTCGATGTATCCGTTGACCATCCAGGCAAAAAGCCCCGACGTACCACGAAAGTAAAAGCTCGGTCGTCGTCCGGTTCCTTTGAAAAACTTTCCGTGACGATCCCAAAACTTTTGTGCATCCTCTGGCAAGGAGTCACGAAGCTTTTCGGGATAGACTGAATTCCAATTCTCCAGGCGTCCTTTGCCGAACAGGCTGAAAAAAGATTCGTAGTCCAGATTTTGCAGTGCGGCCTTTTTGAGTTCCAGGAGAGCGTTCTGGCGATAATTCATGTCGACAGCATGAACATGATTGACCCCCGTCAGAGAGTAGTCCAGTGCGTTGCAACCTGCAGATGTAATGACAACAACATTATCGTCAGGAGAGAACTCGAGCGCCTGACGATCAAGGCGCGGGTCTTCCCAGCACTGATTGTAGACCAGATTCTTTCCATGAATCATTTTGAAGCAGGTTCGGCTGATGCGTTCCAGCGGCATGTGGTTTTCTCTTCGTAGTCGTCGTCAACAGTTGATATTCAGCGTCTAACACATTTTTCGAATAAGTGTTCGTGTTTTGCCTCGTGGAGATCAGCGTTTTCACTGATGAAGATCGTTTTCCGCGGGCACAGGAAAGAGCAATCTGCTCTAACGCAGGATCGTACACGATTCAAAAAGAGATCAACAGCCCGTCAAAGTTGGAAAGAAGCTGTCCGTGGTGTTGAAGGGCAACGATCGGTTTCGCCGCACATTTGAAGTGTGCGGCGAAGTTATTGTCATTTCCGCAAGAGTTTTTTGAATTTCGAAAATGTGAACGTGTTTGCGACGTCTTTTTTCTCTAATCCTGCTCGACGCGCCTGGTAGACACCGTATTTCATCACATTAAATCCAGTGGTGGAATGTGCATCAGTATTGATGACGATAGGGATGCCGTAGTCTTTGGCGGCGGCGGCCTGGATGTCATCGAGGTCGAGCCGCGAAGGGTGGGCGTTGATTTCCATGAAGACTCCATTGTCGGCTGCTGCCTTGAATAAGTCCGGATAGTTGATGTCAGCACCAGGGCGACGGCTCACGATGCGACCGCTTGGGTGGCCGATTGCGCACACATGTGGATTCCGCACCGCGTTGAGCAAACGCTTCATAATCTGCTCACGTGGCTGTTTGAGGCCATAGTGTAATACTGCGATGACCCAGTCTGCTTCGGCAAGAACATCATCTGGAAGGTCCATTTCAGCATCTTCAAGGATATCGCATTCAATACCACAGAGAATCTCCAGGTCGGAGAAGTCTTCGCGAACTTTTCGGATTTCCGCCCAGTGCTTGCGAAGCCGTTCGGCGTCGAGGCCGTTTGCCATCGTCACTCTCTTCGAGTGGTCAGTAATCGCAATGTACTTGAGGCCGCGCGCCCGGGCCGCTTCCGCCATTTCGTGAATACTCGCTGTTCCGTCCGTGGCGGTCGTGTGCATGTGCAGATCGCCTTTTATGTCCTTCAGTTCAAGCAACTTCGGAAGGTTTCCGTTCTCGGCTTTCTCGATTTCTCCTCGATTCTCTCGGAGTTCCGGGGGAATCCAAGGGAGGTCAACGGCTTCGTAGATCTCTTCCTCTGTTTTTGCCGCGACGACCTCTTCGTCACGAAACAGCCCGTACTCGTTCAGTTTGAGACCACGCTTCTGAGCACGTTGCCGGATGACGATATTGTGTTCTTTTGAGCCGGTGAAATACTGCATCGCCGCCCCGTATGATTCGTTAGGGACCACGCGCAAGTCCATTTCGATCCCAGACCTCAGGCGAACTCGCTGTTTGGTCTCCCCACGAGCCAGAACTTTCTCGACGAGTTCGTGGTTTTCCAGCAAATCCATGGCTGCGTTTGAGTCTGACGACGTCGCCAACACGTCAAGATCGCCACAACTCTCCTTTCTGCGCCGCGCACTCCCGGCTACCGATGCCTGCTTGACGGACTTAAGCTTGAGGAGGTCCGCCACGATCACTTCTGCTGGAACGAGTGCTTCGGAGATCAGGAAGCGGTTTCCGATCTGAGCCAGATGCTCGATTCCTTCCAGGATGATCTGCGCTGTTTTCTTTCCAAAGCCTTTAAGGTTAGCAACGGCACCGTTTTCTGCTGCCTCTTTAAGTTCATCAAGCGTCGTGACGTTCAGTTCCTGAAAGAGAGTTTTGACTTTTTTCGGCCCGATCCCTTGGATTCGCAGCATTTCAACCACGCCAGCGGGAACTTCCTCGCGAAGCTTTTCCAATTGCGGAGTTGCTCCAGAATTGAGCAAAACAACAATTTTGGCAGCAATATCCTTTCCGATGCCAGGGAGTTCGAGCAAGGAATTTTCGCCATCGGCTGCAATGCTGCTGATCGGTTCCGCTAGATCCTCAATAGTCCGTGAAGCATTTCGGTAGGCGCGGACGCGAAATGAATTTGCACCTTGGATTTCAAGTAAGTCGCCAATTTCCTCAAAATGACGGGCAACGTCAGCGTTCTTCATGGTTTGTCGTTCTCGTGAAGTTTGGCAGGTGTCAGGAGTGATGTTCCCTGTAAATCACAAAGAGTAGTTGAAGCAGTAGTAAGCGTGATCGTACCAGCAGCGAGAGACGCATTAAAGATGGTCGCTGCCTCATCGGGAGCGAAAATTAATGGGGATTCGCGTTTTTTGAACAACAGTACCGATCCACCTGGCCACTTCCAGGCGTCTCTCGCGTGTCACCACTTTTACCTGTGGCTCAGTATGTAAAGAAATAAGGGACGCCATTGTCGGCGTCCCTTATTTGAATGTCGTTAAGAATTATTGCAGTTGAGGCCCTCCAGTGAGTGCGTCAACTGCAAGTTCGGCTGGTCTATCTTGCAATTCCAGAAGCTTGCACTGCTGCCTGATGTTTTTGCTGTGCGGTTGCCAACTGTCTGTGGTAGGGGGCTGTGGTGTAGAATCCTTCGATTCGGCCAAGTAAGTCCGCATTTGGGCTAAGGACGATAGTGCAGGGAAGTGAACTGACTTTGAGGATTTGTGCGACTCTTTTGTCTTTGTCAGCATCGAGGTGGACAGCAATGAACGTTTCGTTCACATAGCTGGAAACCTCTTTGGAGTTCAGCGTTTCTCGCTCAAGTTTTTTGCAGTAGTGGCACCAGTCAGCTCCGAAAACTAGAAGCATAGGCTTGTTTTCAGCAGCCGCGATTTTGTGTGCCGACTGGAGGTTGGTGTGCCACTTCAGTTGGTTTGCTGCCGGGCGAGACAGGCTAAAGGGCGGCGCCGCTTGCGTGGAAACGGCAATAGTGAAGATTGAGGCGGTGATCAGGGCAGCAAAAGTGAGTGAACGTTTCATATTGGCGAAATCCTCTTCGTTTCAAAGCTCAGTTTCAGCAACAGACAGCGTTGCCAATACAACAGGCAAGGATCAGGTACTCAGGGAGTTGTTTGATTCTTGGTCAGCTGGAAGAAATATCGGAGCGATGGGGCTTTCAGGAGTGTGAGGTGTTCCACCAATCGTCACTTTTGGCTTCAATTTGTGGCACTCAATCTGTTTTTGACCGACCTGAACCCAGGTAGAAGGTGTGCCGTTGTAATTGAAGGAAGGGGCTCGACAACTTTGAGTGATCCCTTGAGTCCTGAATGAGATTGGAGCAGACACATCAGAGGGAGAAAAAGAGGCGCAGCCCGGATTCGAACCGGGGAATAACGGATTTGCAATCCGTCGCCTTAGGCCACTTGGCTACTGCGCCGATGTGTCATATTTGATCGGACAAAGAAAAGCGGAACATTCGACATATTTCGCTTTTTTGCAACTTTCGGCTTTTTGCGATGGAAATCGTGCCACACAACGTGTGTCGTAGCCGTTAAAGGTTTGCTAATCCGCTCATTCTCTCAGCGGTGCGTAAAGTTAACGTTCGGTACAGAGACCGTCAAATCAGGAGGTGGGTTCACTCGGTTTTTGCTTGGTGGTGGCAATGGCGATGCGGCCTGTTCGGGAAATCGCCAGTGGGGAGATGTCAGGAATTCGCTCAAGAGAGTCTTTGGCTTGAGCAGTGGAGATCTCAACAGCCAATGCATTTCGCCATTTGGCGTGGGTGTCTATCATTGATGCAGTGAAGCAAATGACTGCCAAAGTAAAGGTAGCTTTTCTTTAGTGGTGTCTCGTAAGAAGAAAGATGGAGGCGGATATAATGCCCAGTACTCATGAAATGTATGATCAAGCTGTCGAGATGAAGAATCAGGGGGACCTTGAAGGAGCAGTGAATCGACTTCGAGAAGTCTTGGAGATCGATGCTGAGCACTCCGGCACGCACTCAGCTCTTTCGGTCTACCTTCAACGGATGGGGCAGTTTGATTCGGCGATTGAGCATGCAAAGAAAGTGTGTGAACTCGCCCCGAATGATTCGTTTTCCTTCACGCAACTCTCCGTGATTTTCGTGAAATGTGGGAAAATCCAAGAAGCTGAGGACGCGCGCGCAAAAGCGCACGAAGTTCAGGCTGCGAGTGCTGGCTAAGTTTTAGTGAAGCAAGCAATGACCGTTCTAGCCGCACACTTGCAAGTGTGCGGCGAACCGCTCTTGTGTCAGGCCCCTGGTCGCAAGCGTAGATACTCGGTGAGAACTTCGTAGAGGTCTTCAGTGATCATTACGTCGTCATGGTCGAAGTCGTTTAGCCAGGATCTGTTGGATCGAACGGCGTCGTCAACGATTTGCATTAGCTCCCCGAATGAGATTGTCGTCATTGAGGGGGCGTCGAAGGAATCTTCTTCCTCACCTGTGAAAAGGCGTAGTCTCGGCTGCATGTAAGTCCCTCCAAGGTCCGGCAGTTGGTCGCCCTAAGCTGTTCGTGAGATGTGTAAGGCATCTGGAGTTCATTATCGGCACGCTCGGTATCCTCCTTGAATCTCTCGTAAACCGAATAGAAATTCCGACCCGCATGACTGTTTTCATTGGGGCATGGGGGGATTTACTCAAGTTTGCAGTGGCTGTCGCTCTCGTTGCAAAGGGATCGAGTGAGGTTTTGGGCGTCTCTGGCTACTTTTAGAGCACTTTCAGAATTCCTCTTAACTCGATTTGTTGTTTTCGAGTAGACTTCTTGAGTCCGTCGGATTTCAAGGAGGAAGAGATGGCTGGTCGTTATTCGCTTGATTTACGTTGCCGTGTCATTCATGACGTTGATGGTGGGATGCCTGTTGCTGATGTGGCTGGAAAATACTCTGTGACAGAGCCGACCATTTATAGTCGGATCCACTTGCGAGAAGAAACCGGCAGCCTCAAGCCGCGGGAAGGCGAAGTGGGGCCGAAACGAAAACTGGATCCGCATCAAGAAGCGATTTTAAAAGTGATCGATGAGAACGCGAGTGTGACGCTAGTGCAGTTACATTCTCAATTACAGCTCCCAGGTAATATTCAGACGTTGTGGAATGCGCTTCAACGCTGGGGGATATCACTGAAAAAAAGTCACCCGCGCCGCCGAGCAACAGCGGCCTGACGTCCAACAACGCCGTCGGTGGTGGGGCATCCTGTTGAGTCGCTGGCGAGTCGATCAACTGGTTTTTCTGGATGAAACAGGGGCCAACACCAAGATGGCACGACGCTACGGCTGGGGAGCGAAGTCAGAACGCGTCATTGATG
>DAOUPA010000757.1 GCA_030626405.1 Planctomicrobium sp. | reverse complement strand
CTGTCGATGCTGGGACAACGACTGGAAATGACGCCGATTAATATTCCAGTCAGTGGCGGACATATCCGTCAACTTCCGAGCTTTGACCTTCAATCCGAGCCGATGACGATTTCAGTTAGGAAAGGCCTGCTGCTCGAGCGAGTTGCTCTGACCGATGAAATTTGTCGGGACTGGCTGCGATATGTGTCACCTGTTCTTTCGAATGCAACCAGTCCAAGCGGAACGTTTTCTCTGACTGCTGAAGATGGATCGTTTCAACTCACCAAAATGAATGAAGCAAAGCTGGCAGGCACTCTACAGATTCATAAAGCACAGGTGAAACCGGGACCCATGGTTCAGGAAATCGTGGAGATGGTCAGCGCCGTGAGACTGCTCAACGGAAAAGCTGGAGGCCAGCAAGATTTTCTCTTGATGAAGTTGCAAGACCAGACGATCGAATACCAGGTCGTTGAAGGACGAGTTTATCACGCTGGTTTTCAATTCGAAATCGGCAATTTCGCATTCACCAGCAATGGTTCCGTCGGATTCGATGACACGTTGGACATCGTTGTCTCGATGGCGTTCCCTGACGAACTTGTTAACCGCGGACCGATCCTCGGTGTCCTTAAGAATGAAACGCTGGATTTCAGAATCGCTGGCACGATCAACAAGCCGGTCGTCGATGGGCGTGTGCTCAAAGACTTCGGCAAACGAATTGGCATCAACGCTGCCGGTGGTTTACTCGAACGGATTCTCGAACGCCGACAGGAGAAGGGGAAACGTAAACGCGGTCGGTAAAAAAGCCTTGCCGCCCACTTCAAGTAATCAAGCAGGTGCGGATATGACATCAAAAGATTCTATGTCGCCAACCAGGAGTCGTCTATTGGTTGCATGGATGTCGACGACGAGTAGCGATGATTCCATCGACCTCGATTTTCGCACCTTGCAAACCTGGTTCGGCATCTTCGACGCGATGACCCACGCAGAACGTAACAAGCCGTGGATTGTTAGAGAGCCTTCTCGCACTGCGCGAGTCGCCGCAGGAGCAGGCACAACCATCGCCAGAGTTAAAGAGTGTTTGAAGGCTTGGGTTCAAGAGTTGGGCTTTCTGAATCCACGGTGGAGCGACTCACCACTGTGCAAAAATACCCATTCCAAATTGCTTGTTGGCACATGCCCTGGTGTGGATCTCCAATCATGCTTAACTCGTAAAAGGAGATATGCACCGCGTACCATCCTCCGAGGTGCCTCGCTCCGCAGGTCACCTGGGTGGCCTCGAAAGAGATATCTTTCGGGGCGGCGCAGCCGTGCGAGGCTGCTGTCAGGCTTCCTGTTTGCCTCGCGAGCGTCGATTTTTGAATGTATGGTATGGGCATGAACGAGAATGCCGGAGTCCCAATCAGTGGGGTCGATTGACTTGCAGCCTCCCACCGCCTTCGTCGGCCCAGGTGAAATGAACCTGGGCCACAAAAGTGGCCTGCGTATCAGTTCCATGACCGATTGTCCGCGGCTGTGAATTTGTTGAATAACGATTCGTATTTCCAACCGTCGGACGCCACCGCACTGCAATCTGTGTTGTTGACTGATCTGTGCAGGTCAGCGATTGGATCATCTGGAATTGGAACGGAGAACATTGAAATGATCCGATCACGTGCAGCAGGCAATTCCGGATAATCTTCGTCATATTCTCTCCGCATGTAGTTGGCCGCCTTTCGCATTTCTTCGAGGTCTCCTCCACCAGAGAACTTGAGAATGTCCTGCCAGTAAGGAATCGCGATGAGCATGCCGATCAATTGAGTCAAGTCGGCGGAGATGCGCCCAGCTTGGCCCTCGGAAGTGACAAACAGAATCGGTCGTATTTCTATTGGGCCTGGTCCGTATGCGGCATACACACCGCCCGCTCCTTCACCGGCGATGATTTCGAATTCTACCGGCGGTGACAACGCGAGCCACGAGTGATCGCGTTCAGCGCGAGCCAAGTCAAAGTCGAACGGCCATGCCAAATCGTTTGTGGCAGTGAGAGACGATTTTATCGCGTCGAGTGTGATCATGTTTGCTCACGAAAT
>DAOUPA010000671.1 GCA_030626405.1 Planctomicrobium sp. | reverse complement strand
ACAGCGACGTTCATCGGCGGATTATTGTTCGCCTTCGTGTGGGTCGGGGAGCGTGGCCTGAGAGGTCGCACAGCTGACCGTTTCCCCTGGTTAATGCTTTTGATGACGATTTTGTTTGGGATTGCGTCGTGCGTTTTTGCCTCACGAATTCCGACCATGGCCGTGGGTGACCAATTTACGTTCTTAGCACGAATGCTTAATATTGGTGGAGGATTGGGCTTTCTTGTTGCCGGAATCTTTTTTGTTCGCCGTTTTCACCAACGTTACGCTCTCGAAGACTGGCTCTTCGCTGTACACACGATCCTGTTCGGCACGGCAGGAATTCTGTTTGAGTCATCCTCGCTCTGGGATGCTGCTTGGTGGTGGTGGCACATTCTGAGAATGATGGCGTACCTGGCAGCATTGACGTTTGCGATTCGAGCTTATTTAGACGCAGAGCGTGAAGTCATCGCTATCAACCGTCAACTCAACGAGATGAACCGAAATCTTGACCAGACGGTCGAAGAACGCACAGTGGAATTGAGTTACGAGCGTTTCCTCCTGCACACGCTGCTCGAACACTTGCCGGACTCCATCTATTTTAAGGATGCCGAAGCGAGGTTCACTCGAGTGAGTCACTCGCTGGCAAGAAAATTAGGGTGCAAACCACAAGACGTCGTCGGCAAGTCAGATATAGATTTTTTCTCTGAAGAGTACGCGGTCCAGGCAAAGGCAGACGAAGAAGAGTTGATGAGATCCGGTATTCCCTTGATCGGAAAAGAAGAGAACCCTCACTGGAAGACAGATGGTGAAAGCTGGGTCTCGACAACGAAGGTGCCTTTGCCGGACGAGCAAGGGCGAATCATTGGAACCATCGGAATTTCACACGATATCACCTCTCTGAAAGAAGCAGAAACTAATTTTCGACGCGTCATTGACTCTGCCCCAAATCCGCTAGTGGTTGTCAATGAAGAAGGAAGCATCGAGTTAGTGAACGCCGCGACCAGACAGTTGTTCGGCTATGAACAAGAGGAGTTGATCGGACAGCCAATCGAACTTCTAGTTCCAGATCGATTTCGCACCAAACATAAATCTCTACGTCACAAGTATCTTCAGCGACCGCAGCCAAGGTGCTCGGATCGGCAGCTCTCTGCGAGACGGAAGGATGGCAGCGAATTCCCGGTGGAAGTCGGTCTGAACCCGGTTCGACTGAGCGGTTGCATCGCAGTACTGGCGAGCGTGATAGATATCACCGAACGCAAGCAAGCGGAGGAAACGCTTGTCGCCGCCAAGCAAGCTGCTGAATCAGCGAATCGTGCAAAGAGCGATTTCCTGGCGAACATGAGCCATGAAATTCGCACACCGATGAACGCCATTATTGGCATGGCGGACCTGGTACTCGACACAAAACTCGATAGCACACAGCGCGATTACTTGACGATTGTTTCCGAATCTGCAGAATCGTTGTTGTCTATCATCAACGAGATTCTCGATTTTTCCAAGATCGAAGCCGGAAAGTTGGAACTGGAATCGCTCAACTTTGACGTTCGCGAAGAAATAGGCGATACCCTCAAGTCGCTCGGTCTTCGCGCCCATGCGAAAGACCTTGAACTGGCTTGGGACGTACATACCGATGTCCCCCGGTGGCTTTGCGGCGACCCTGTCCGCTTGCGGCAGATGCTTGTCAATCTTGTCGGCAATGCGATCAAATTCACTGAAGAGGGTGAGGTGATAGTAGATGTGCAGCGGGAAGACGATCCGGATTCCCAGATCAAATTACACTTCAGGGTGCGGGACACCGGTATCGGGATTGCGGAAGAAAAGCAAGAGCATATCTTCTCGGCATTTCAGCAGGCAGACACGTCAACAACCCGACAATTCGGCGGCACCGGTCTGGGACTGGCGATCACATCACGCATTATCGAAGCGATGGGTGGACGAGTGTGGGTGGAAAGTACGCCCGGAAAAGGCAGTACATTTCATTTCACTGCCCGTTTCCACACAGGTACTCAGCCTGAAGAAATCACAGAATTGCTCGACCTGACCAACATCTCGGTACTGGTCGTGGACGATAATGAATCCAGCCGTCGAATCCTCAAGAAGATGCTGCAAAGTTGGGGCATGTCCGTGGAAACCGCGGAAGGAGGAACTCAGGCGATCACTGTGCTTCAAGAGACTCTCGCTGACCAACGACCATTTCGTCTGTTGATCAGCGACGTGAATATGCCAGAGATGGACGGCTTCATGCTCGCGGAAAAATTGCGGTCAATGACGACCCTGGAAGAGACTGCGATCATCATGCTCACTTCCGGCGACCGGCAGGGTGATATCAAACGTTGCGAAGAACTGAACATCAGTGCCCATCTCATGAAGCCTGTCAAACAATCCGAGCTTCTAGAGGCCATCATGGTTGCCGTACAAGCCCGTTCCAGAACCGAACGCGTTCGGTCTGGAGAGGAGCTCGAGATCGAACCGAATTCCCTGCCGCCTCGCGAGATCCTCCTGGCGGAAGATGGCAAGGCGAACCAGGTGATGGCAGTCGGACTGCTGACGAAGTGGGGACACAAGGTGACGATCGCAGAGAATGGGCAAGAGGCGATTGATTTGTGGAGAGAGCGTTTTTTTGATGTCATCTTGATGGACATCCAAATGCCTGTCCTTGATGGATTTGATGCCACGCGACGCATACGCGAAATTGAAAAGAAGACAGGCCAACGGATCCCAATTGTAGCTATGACTGCGCGCGCGATGAAAGGCGATCGAGAACGCTGCCTAGCAGCTGGCATGGACGATTACGTTTCCAAGCCCGTACGTAAGACAGAACTATATCGCGCACTTGGCAGCCTCGATTGGCCGTCGAAAGAGTAACCGGAAACAGCCACCAACACGGTAAAAACCACCGTTATTGCGAATACCGCACGGAAGCTGACTGGCTCATGGAAGGAAGATGACAACCATTGGCGCGAAACAGAATGTGCTGCGAGTTTATTTTTTTTGCCAAACTCCTAAAACGGATTTACCAATCATAAAAAACAGGCAGGGATCGATGACACGCGATAATTGGACCATGTAACGATCCCAAAAATTGATTTGTTTTGAAGATGGCATTGATTGCCTCAAAAGAAATCTGT
>DAOUPA010000570.1 GCA_030626405.1 Planctomicrobium sp. | reverse complement strand
ATGTATCCAAGTATTCAGGAGCGGCTGGAAGCATGATTCCACAAAGCCAAACACGATTGCCAAAAAGGTTTCTGGAGAAGAGCTCCATTGGCCGCAACTGCAATAGAATTTGAATCCGTTCGACGAGTTCCATTCGTTGGTCGATGTCCAACCCCATCAATTCCGGCATTTCGACAAGCAGTTCGTCCGTTGGATAAATTGGATTAAAAATGAAACCGACTCGTCGAGCTTCAGGTGCTGGTAGCTCAGTTGAGAAGCGGAAGTCCAGCCGCCGACCCGCGCGAGGAACAGAAAGACCGACTTCGGGATTCTCACTGAAGAGTTCAGAATTTCGAGTGCTGGACACCGGAATGAGGTGCTGGATGAGTCCAGCAACGTCGGATGATTTGATCTTCTGACAGAAATCGAAGAGACCATTGATCAGTTGATCCATCGCTTCGATTGGTAGAAAAGCTGAAGGCTCAACTCGTAAAATGGATGGTGCCGACATCGTGGGAAGAATTCGCACAGAGTGGCGGTGCAGAAGAAACGAAGCCGCAAAGTAGCCCAGCTGCTCTCTCAAGATTTCGCGTAAAAACTGCTGAGTTCCTGCCGGAAGTCCAAGTTCAATCCCCAGCATGGCGCCGCGTCCAGAGATGCTCAGCAACACTTCAGGGAATGCCTGACGAACCGTTTCGAGCCTTTGCTTAAGTGTCTCGCCTATCTGCCTAGCTCGACTTGGGACATCGTCTTCATCAATGATCTCCAGAACTTTCAGAGCAACGCGGCAAGAGAGCGTATCACCGGAGAATGTCGCTCCGGTCTGCAAGTCAAACATCTCACAGTAGTCGGTTCGGTCAATCAGAGTAGCGGAAATCTTGGCGATTCCACCACCCAGTGCTTTTCCGACAAGATAGTAATTGGCCACAGTTCCAGACGACGCAGGGAACTCACCACTTCTCCCAAGACCACATTGAATCTCATCCAGAACCAGTGGGATTCCGGCGTCAGTGATAGAAGTCAACCAGTCATGCGGCACTTCAGAAATCCCCCCTTCACCCTGAATAGGTTCTGCAATGGCAACCATAATTCCGGGGAATGGATGGTCGACCCATTCAATCTGTTGCGAGCAAATCCTTGGTCGTCGGAGTAAAAGGACTTCTTTGGCGAGAAGGTGCTCCAGAAAACTTTGAGGTGATGCCTGTTCCTCGCGCCGAACGAACAGCACGCGTGCTCCGAGGAGTCCCGTAAACGGCGTTCGCTGCGTGCTGTCCGACATGACGTTCAATGCACCAGTCGTTTTTCCGTGATACCCGCCCTGTAGTGCAACGATTAAAGGACGGAAAGATGCCATTTTCCGTCTGTTGTATTCCAGGCAATCTCGTACAATTTCAGGTGAGATCGAGTCATATTCTTGGCGAATTTGGTCATTCCATTCGTGGAAAGATGATTCCCACTTGAACAAAGCGTGCTTCAAGGCCGTTTCAACTGCTTCTGATCCAGTGGAATGAAATAAACAGATGTAACGTCGACCGGTGACTTTCCCGATTCGATCAGAGAGCGATTTGGCGAGGGCGGACTCGGCGGAGCGACGACTGAACTGGTCAAGCATCGGGACACTCTGAATCGCTTCATAGGCCGCGAGCTTCAATTCCTCACGACCATGTCCAAGCAGGTTAGCACCAAAGCCGCCGACGAGATCCAGTACCGGCTGACGTTCACCACGGATCAGGCTGATAAGATAATCGCCCTTGCCATCGACAAATTCCACATCCAGCTTGAGGGCCTGTAACAGTTGCCCCACGTGCGGAGACAAATGCTGATACCACATCTCCTGATTCAGTGACAGAGGAGTGATCTCGACCAGTTGAGGATGGCTGCCAGTCGGGTTATTTAACGCATCCATCAAATCCGACTGCTCGCGATTCACACGACTGAAGTCGAATTTCCCCGGTCCCACTCGTGGCGGTTCGCCACCGACAACACCAATGGCACAGAGCAAAGTGTGTCGCATTTCAAAATCATCGTGAGTCTCCTTCAAGCGTTCATGAAATGAGGCAACAAGAGTGCGGAGACGTTCATGGAGTGCAGGACATTCAGGATTCACATTCCCGGAAAATGCGATCGCGATGATTCCCATGCGGCCGTGACTTTGTCGAAAGTAGAGCCCTCTCAACTCATTGGTAAGAAAATTGTATCGGCGTTCAATTGTTGTATTTGAAAGCTTCAGACCGCTGCCCAGATTGATGAAGTCGTCCTTACCACGGCCTGCATATTCTAGTTCTCCATGACAAAGTCGAACATGATCCCCGGTGTCCAGCCACTCCGGGAAATCAGGTTCTCCCAGGTACCCGGTCGCCTTAAAGACGGACTTCACAAACAAACGACCGGTTTTCATTGATTTGTCGTGAAATTGTATGGCAACCGAAACACCGGGGAGAGGTTGTCCCAATGTCACGCGGCAACTACGTCTTTTGTTCAAAGATTTATCTGTAGAATCAGATGGAATCAACGTAGAAAGGACTTGTTGTGCTTCCGTCATTCCGTAGGCATTTGCGATTCGAACATTGGGTAACACCCCTGCTGTCGATTCATCCCAGGATGAGCCTGACGAAACAACGACAGCTAATGATCGAAGCGCCCGACGGGCTTCTGGAACGGAATTTCCCAGTCGTGCAAGTGCCTGAATTAGCGCAGGTCCCCCAGTGAAATGCTGAGGTGGCCAGGCCTGTAACAAGCCAACGACTCGGTGAGGTGCTTCATCCAGCCATTCGGAGGGAATCAGCAGCGTTGACCGTCGAGTCCAAATTGCATGCAGGACATTTCGCACACCCATGGTATGGGAAAACATAGGACACAATGAAGTGCCGCCTGTTGATTGCTCGTTCAACAGTCCTGCTGCCTGCCAGGATTCCGCCACTGTCAACAAAGATCGCTCGGAATAACGAACAAATTTCGGAGGACCTGTTGTCGAAGAGGTCGTCAGAATAAGAATTTCGGTTTCGACATTGTGTGCCACAGAATTCAGACATTCCATTGGTCCCCGAGGTTCAACGAGAGGGAACGGCACGGGATTCGGACAATCTTGAATCCCGTATTCCTTTCTCACGATATTCGTGTCGGCCAATGCCTGGACTGTGGATGAATGACGCTCAGAAGCACCTGCCTCTACCGGAGCCAGGACAAATCGACAGCCCGTTTTCTGAATCAGTTGGCGCATTGATTCTGGTGAAGTCTGCATCGGAAGCACAACGCTGATGCCATTTGCCATGAGTGCAATTGCGTTGAGTGCAACCAGCAACTCTGACGCATAGGGAAGCCGTAGAATGGCAACACGTTCACCCACACTCACCTGCTGTTCCAAGCACCAATCCGATGCATTGCGGACAGCAGTTTGTAAATCGGACAATGTCAGAACGGTTATCTGTTCATTCACAACACCAACCAGAATTGGCAGAGTCCCTTCGGAATCGTTTTCCACGGAAAACATCGACTCTCGGAGAGAGTGAAACCGAAACTCATCCCATTCCGGATCAGGAAAAAAAGAGTGCTTGATCCAATCAAACTCAGTGGTCATGATCGCCAACGGTTGGTGTGAAAAGATTCAGACTCTGTCTTCGACTCAGAAGACCGAGGTGATCTGAAGTGAAGTCCAGCACATCGGATCGGTGCTCCAGCAACCACTCGTGAATGCGAGGCAAGTAGCGACATGGCAATTGAGGAAAAAGGTGGTGTTCCTTGTGCAGGTTGAAATACAGAAATAACCCTGCACAGTGATGTCGAACTGATCTGGAGAAATTCACCTGCTGGCGATAGGCATATCGGTCGGCTGTTTCGGGAACGGAAAGCAGCCCGACATGCTGATTCTGTGTGTACAGGTGCTCATAGAAAATCCCGGACAACAAAAAAGAGGCCAGCAGAAGCGGAAGATATCGTTCCCAGCCAAACATCCACGCCAAAGTGGAATGCAATGCAAGAATTGCCAGCAAATTGATTCCATATGCGACAAAACACCTTCGTGGTTGACTGGACCGAAGTTTGAAATCGTAAAGCAGGTAGGGTCCGTACACTCCACCTAAGTATAGAATCGGAATGACTCGAAACTGCACGATGGTGTTAATCAGTCGATGCTGACGACAGGGAGGCTCTGGGGT
>DAOUPA010000746.1 GCA_030626405.1 Planctomicrobium sp. | reverse complement strand
GTCGAAATTGAGGAACCTCAACTCGATATGGTTCCCGAAGGGCGCGGCGTTGTAGTGCGGACGTTGCAAATCGGTGTCGATGCTACTGATGCTGAAATCAATCAAGGATTGTATGGACAAGCTCCCGAAGGAGATTCGTTTCTTGTCATCGGCCATGAAGCGTTCGGCATCGTGGAAGAAATCGGTCCGGGCGTGACAAATGTAAAACCGGGCGATTTCTGCACCTGCACTGTTCGCCGCCCAGGTCCAAGTCTCTTCGACAAAATCGGTCGCAACGACATTACCAGCCACGACGAATACTACGAACGCGGAATCAACCTGCGTCACGGATTCATGACGGAAAAATTTGTCGATGACTGCGAATTCATCGTTAAAGTCCCTGTCGGTCTAAAGCACTTGGGAGTTTTGTCTGAACCGGCGAGCGTTTGTGCAAAAGCAATCGAACAGGCGTATCTCGCACAAACTCGACTTCAAGTCTGGAAACCGAAACTTGCCTTCGTCACCGGTGCTGGGCAAATCGGATTGCTCGCCGCCATGATGCTGCGATTGCGAGGGCTCGAAGTGTATGTCCTCGCACGTACGCTCAACCCTGGTCTCAAGGAAGAAATCTGCGACGGCTACGGCGCTCAGTACATCAGTACCAAACACGAATCAATGAAAGAACTGACCGACCGTGTCGGACGCCCGGACCTTGTTATCGAAGCAACCGGGAGCAGTCACGTCGCTTTCGAAACGATGCAGCACCTCAATCTCAACGGCGCGCTCGTCTGGACGAGTGTCACCGGCGGCATGAAAGTGCTTGCAGATGATTTTCCCTCAGACAAAGTCAACCTTGAATGGGTACTCGGGAACAAACTTCTGGTCGGAAGCGTGAACGGCAACCGTGATCATTTCAAGAAAGGAATTGCCGACCTCGCCCTGAGCGAAGTGACCTATCCGGGTGTCACGGAAAAAATTCTCACAACACCGATTGATGGTTTCGAACGTCCAGCCGAAATCATGGACATGTTGGAGAATGATAAATCGGCATTGAAAGTGTACGTGAGCATCGCAGAGATCCCATAAACGCCTTTCGGCAGTAACTTTCCTGGTCACTCAATGAACCCTGAATCGATGCCTTCTCCTTCAGAATTTGATTTCATCGACTGGGTCAGGCAGCAGTCTGTTGGTCGCGATGAAATCGTTTTGGGAATTGGAGACGATGCAGCCATTCTGTCTCAGAGTCCAGATCGAGAGTGGGTCTCGGCAGTCGATGTCATCACGGAAGGTGTTCATTTCACTTCCGAGACGAGCCCCAAGCTTGTCGGTCGCAAGGCGCTCGCGATCAACTTAAGTGACATCGCCGCAATGGCAGCAACGCCGGTCGCCACTTTCATTGGCATCGTTTTGCCGAAGACGCGTGGTCGAAAGTACGTGGAAAACCTTTACGGTGGTCTACTTGACCTCGCGAAAGAATATGATATTTGCATCGCTGGCGGCGACACAAACAGTTGGGACGGACCGTTGGTCATAAGTGTCACCGTGATGGGAACCGTTCCGAACGGTCAGGCCATTCTTCGCTCCGGTGCAAAATCGGGTGACTGGTTGTTTGTCACCGGGGCAGTTGGTGGTTCGCTGAATTCTGAACGCCACCTGAAGTTTGATCCCCGTGTTAGAGAAGCTCGAGTTCTTGTCGGACACTTTGACGTGACTTCCATGATCGACATCAGCGATGGCTTGGCGGGCGACGTGCGGCATATCGCAGCACAGAGTGAAGTTGGCATCGTTATCGAAGGTGATCAAGTTCCAATCCACTCCGATGTCGATTCAACACGCGATCCAGAAGTACGACTCAATCACGCCTTGACTGATGGTGAAGATTTTGAATTGTTATTCACGGTCTCTCCACAAGAGGGAACTCGACTTCTAAGAAAAGCGAACTCGTTGAATTTGACGGTCAGCAAAATTGGAGAATGCACAACCGGCTCTGAACTTCGTTTACGCATCAATGGGGCGATGACCCCTTTCCCCGTTGGCGGTTGGTGTCATGAATTAGGTTACTAACTGAAGTTTTGCAAAATCAGGTTATTGCCAGTTGTGCGATGATGTGGTCATAGTCTCTTGATTTTTCGGTGGCTTGCTCCACAGCCCAGCGGATTGTGTTGCGTAGACCTTCTCGCAGCATCGCT
>DAOUPA010000257.1 GCA_030626405.1 Planctomicrobium sp. | reverse complement strand
GGTTGACGAACATCCCGATTGGGAAAAAGCAGAGGAAATCGGAAAAGCCTTCAAAACGGATTACGTCATTGAAATCGAACTGGCAGACTTTTCGTTGCATGAAGGGTCGAGCACCACTCTTTTCCGTGGGCGAACCGAAGCGTATGTGCATGTCATCAAAATTGATGAAGATGGTTACACAGATCGTATTTTCTCCAAAGAAATCGACTTCGCATTTCCAACACGCGTGCCACGTTCCTCGTACGATCAATCACTCGGAGAGTTTCAAAAAGAATACCTTTCACGCCTGAGCGAGAAAATCGGGTGGCTGTTCTACGACCGCTTCCATGGTGACATGATCGGTTGGGCAAACTGACGACAGCCGTCATTTTCAACGAATGGTGTTGATCAATGTCGGTGATGAATGTCTGAATTCCTGAATGCTCTGTGGAGCGAGCCGTGGTGGGTTTTCGATCCTGAAACTGCTGGCTTCTGGGGACATCTCTATCGTGGATTCAACCTCTTCGAAGGCACCATTTGGCTTGTCCTCGCAGTGATTGTCTTCCGGCGTTACTTACAGCGTGGACAATCAGAATGGGAAATCGCCTACGCTCTCGCTTTCTTTCTGTTCGGGCTGACTGACTTCCGCGAAGCAGCAGTCGAATCGGCGCCCCTGGTGCTGGTCAAAGGGATCATTCTTATCCTACTCTTACGACTTCGCCAATTTGTCCTGAAGAGTTGCCATCCCAATGCCTGGTTTTGAATCTCAGACCACACGCCGACCTCCACTGCTTTCAAATTCTCCGCACAGACTCATGAGCATGGTTGCCTTTCTCGGGCTGCTTTTTTCCTACTCCGAGAATTTCGCGCAAGAAGCAAAGCCAGACCGTCCGCGGCGAATCTATCTCGACGAATTCCGCCCAACACCGGTACTCAAGGCAAGCGAGCACATCCTGAAACGTGCGAAGTTCCCTTGCGTCAACGTCCATTCACATCCGGGAAAACTCTCCATTGAAGCGCTCGACGAGATGGTCAAGACCATGGACGCTGCAAACATTGCCGTCAGTGTGAGTCTCGATGGACGAGCCGGTCCTGCGTTTGCGGATCACTATCAACTTCTTCACAAGCGCCACCCAGACCGATTTATTGTCTTCGTGCGCATGGACTACATCGGAGATGGTGATCCAGATGATCCCAAAACCTGGGACGTTCATAAATCAGGCTACGGCGTGCGAATGGCAGACCGGCTCACCGAAGCCGTTCGACAGGGAGCCAAAGGGCTGAAGCTGATCAAAGACTTGGGACTTTATTTGAAGAACCTCGATGGCAAACTCATCACGCCGGACGATCCTCGCTTCGACCCCGTCTGGGCAAGAGCAGCAGAGCTGAATGTGCCAGTTCTTTGGCACTGTGCTGATCCCATTTCCTTCTTCAAGCCAACCAACGAACAAAACGAGCGTTGGGAAGAACTTTACCGTCACCCTGAGTGGAGTTTTCATGGCGACGAGTTTCCGAGTCATCAAGAATTGATCGACGCCCGCAACCGCGTTATCGCCCGGCATCGAGAGACAACCTTCATCTGCGCTCACATGGCAGACATTCCGGAAGACCTCGCGAAACTCGGCACCTACCTCGACAAGTATCCAAATATGAATGTCGAAATCGCCGCCCGTGTCGCTGAGCTAGGTAGGCAACCATTTACTGCCAGAAAGTTCTTCCTCAAATACCCCGACCGTATCCTCTTCGGCACAGACGGTGTCCCCCCCATGACGGAACTCGTCCCTCACTTCCGATTCCTTGAAACCTTCGACGAGAACTTCCCTTACGAAGACAATCCCTTCCCTCCACAAGGTCTCTGGAACATCTACGGTCTTGGTCTCCCGGATGAAGTCCTCAGGAAAGTCTACCACGAAAATGCAAAACGCCTCATTCCGGGCATGGAACAGGCGTTGCGAAACAATGTGCTTTTGCATTGACGCTCTTCTCTTCAATTGCGAGACTCATCTCAACATAATGATAATGATGCAGTATCCAGACGATTTTTTCCGAAGAGACTCCCACGATGACAAAACGCTTTGCTTTTTTCGCTCTTGTTCTTCTCCCAATGACTTTACATGCCGAAAACTGGCCGCAATGGCGGGGACCGAATGGGGATTCAATTTCAACGGAAACCGGTATTCCGCTGGAGTGGTCGAAGACAAAGAACGTCGCCTGGCGACTCGAACTCCCCGGTCCGGCAGGCGCGACGCCCGTCGTTTGGGGTGATCAGATCTTCCTCACATCAGCGGAAGGAGACGACCTGATGTTGCTCGCTGTCTCCACCGATGGAAAGCAGCTTTGGAAAAAGAAAGTCGCCACCGGTAACAAGAATGCCCGAGTCAGCGAAGGCAACTCGGCCTCCGCATCTCCATCGACCGATGGTAAGCATGTCTGGGTTTTCTTCGGAACCGGCGATCTTGCCTGTTATACCGTTGCTGGCGAGAAGGTTTGGGCATTCAATGCACAGGAGCGTTACGGGAAGTTCGACATAGCCTTTGGAATGACCTCCACGCCAGTCTTGCACAAAGACGCTCTCTACTTGCAATTGATCCACGGCGCACTACGCGAAGATTACATCGTCGGCAAAGTCATCAAATTGGAAAAAGCGACCGGCAAGGAAATCTGGGCAGTCGACCGACCAAGCGATGCGGAGTTTGAATGCAAACATTCCTACGCATCTCCCTTCATGTATGACGATGGTAAAGATGCATTTCTAGTCACTCACGGAGCCGACTTCACTGCGGGATATTCCCTGGACGACGGCAAAGAACTCTGGCGTTTCGCCGGCTTGAACGGTCCTTCAAAATACACTCCAGGGAAACATGACCCGACGTTCCGTTTCGTTTCATCTCCAGGGGTCGTCGCTGGTTCTATCATCATCCCCACGGCAAAACGCGGTCCATCGGTCGCCTTGAAAGTCTCAGACGCTCTGCAAGGCAATTCGACACAGAGTGAAGGTGTTGTGCGTTGGTCGATGGACAAAACTCCCGATGTCTCCATTCCTCTCGTCCACGATGGTCTCGTCTATTTATGCCGTAAGGATGGTCGCGTCTTCTGTGTCGATCTGAAGACCGGTGAAGAACTTTACTACGAGCGCACACACACAGCGCAACATCGTTCGAGCCCAACTCTCGTTGACGGCCACCTGATCTGGTGTGCGAAAGATGGACACTGCACGGTGCTCAAGGCAGGACGGAACTTTGAAATCGTCGCCGAAAACGAAATCGGCGAGCCGATCACAGCATCGCCCGTCATTTCTAACGGCACACTCTACCTTCGATCATATGATGCGTTATACGCGATTCGGAATTTAGAATAGGGCTGATTGAAAAATGCTGGGACCAGTCCCAGCCTACATGGTGCCCAATGAATACTGCTCATGTCTGAGACTTGCTCCCACAACGACTCGCAACCGATGGCAACACGCCGTCTGACGATCACGTTGGGACTTGTTGCTGTCTACTTTTTCGCCGAATTGATCGGAGGACTCTGGTCGGGATCTTTGGCTCTACTCGCCGATGCCGGGCATATGTTTTCGGACATGGCAGCCCTTGGAATCAGCCTGTTCGCTGCATGGATTGCGACCCGTCAACCAACCCCGCAACGAACCTTTGGTTACCACCGCGCTGAAATTCTCGCCGCAGCAATCAACGGAGCCGCCCTCTTTATCGTCGCTGGTGGCATCCTCCACGAAGCCTGGGACCGGCTCAAAGAACCGACCGAAATCCTCGCTGGCCCGATGCTCTGGATTGCCATCGGGGGACTAATCATCAACATGATCAGCTTGAAGGTGCTACATGGCGGGCATCAACATAACTTGAATATCCGAGGCGCCTGGCTACATGTGATTGGAGATACCCTCGGCAGCGTCGGTGTGATCGTCGCGGCGATCCTCGTCGGACAGTTCGGTTGGACCTGGGCAGATCCGGTCGCTTCCGTCCTGGTCTGCCTGTTGATCCTGTACTCTTCGTGGAATCTTCTCGCTGAATCGATTGGAATTCTCATGGAGCACGCACCAAAAGGAATTGATGTCGGCGAAGTGGAAGCGTTACTGAAAGAATTCCCAGCCGTTCAGGGCGTTCACTGTTTACATCTCTGGATGATTTCCAGCGGCCTGAAAACTCTCTCGGCACACATCGTTCTCGCTCCTGAAAATGCCGATCAGTTCGAACTCAACGAAGTTCGGCGACGGTTGCATGAGACATTCGAAATCGAGCACATGACCCTTCAAGTCGAACTTCCGGACGACCCCGTCTGCGAAGAAACCGAGGTCGGAAGCTGTTTAATTTTCACTAACGAGCACGACCATTCACATTGAGGTGCATTGTCGGTTATGCTGTCGCCTCAGAGCGTGTTTGAAAATTCATATCACTGCCGCATCGCAGCAACCTTTGTCCCCTTTCCCTGGGGGGCGAGAGTTAGGGTGAGGGGCGGAAGCCCAATTTTCACACAAGCTCTCAGAAAATTTCTTTCCCTGAGAATGGATTCAATATGCACCGCTTCTTCACCACAGCACTACTCGCCACATGCTGCCTGATCTCTGTCGCTGTAGCAGAGGATTGGCCTCAAATTCTGGGACCAAATCGGAATGGTCTTTCGAAAGAATCAAATCTCATCGATCGGTTCCCCGACGATGGACCGAAAATCCTCTGGCGAAGTCCACTTGGCATCGGCATGTCCGGGATTGCCGTCGTAGGTGAAACCGCCTACACGATGTTTCAGGACGAGACACAGCAGTTCGTTGTTGCACTCGATGTAAAGTCAGGCGACCAACGCTGGAAAAGCCCGATCGCTCCCGCGTTCAAAAACGCAATGGGAAACGGCCCCCGATCAACCCCGGTCATCGGTCGTCATCAGGTCTTCGCAATGTCGGGTGAAGGAATTCTGGCTGGGTTTTCACTCAAAGACGGGAAGCAACTTTGGAGCGTTGACCTGATTGCCGAGTTTGGAGGTCGCCCCGCCGAATACGGGATGGCCTGTTCGCCGATTCTCACCGACGAACACGTGATCATCACCGCAGGTCTTGCCAAAGCAACAGTCGCCGCATTCGACCGTCAGTCAGGAAAAATTGCCTGGACGACCGGTACCGGAAACCCTGCCGGGTACTCCTCCCCTGCCCTGCTCTCCGTCGGTCAGCAGGTACAACTTGTTGCCTTCCATGGCAGCGGAGTCATCGGATTGGACCCGAAGAGTGGAAAAGAAATCTGGAGCTATCCTTACAAAACCGATTACGACTGCAACATCGCAACACCGATCTCCGTCGCCGGAAATATTCTCATCTCCTCTGGTGAAAATCATGGAACGACGTTGCTCAAAGTCCCAGAGAATTCATCAGGTAGTGTCAGTGAAGTCTGGTCATCATTGGGAAACAGAAGTGTCCTGAGAAATGAATGGCAGACGTCGATTCTGATCGAAGGATACCTCTACGGCTTCGACAATATCGGCAGCGCCGGACCTGTCACGAATCTGACTTGCATTAATGCCAAAACCGGCGAGCGCGTCTGGCTCAAAAGGCGTTTCGGTAAGGGTAACCTCATCGCCGCCAATGGCAAACTGTGGTGCAGCACGATGAAAGGGGAACTCGTCATCGTCAAAGCAACTCCAGACAAGTTCGAGGAACTCGACCGCACCACTCTCATCGGCAAAACTCGTCAAGCACCGGCATTGAGTAACGGTCTCATCTTCCTACGCGACGACGCCGAAATCGTCTGCGTCGACGTACGAAAGTAATGTCGCGAAAACCCCTGTTTCGGCACACACTTCAAGTGTGTGTCACCCCCTCTTCATAAATTGAATTCACACGACCACGACATGCCGAAAACGCTTTACATTATCGATACGTTCTCACTGGTCTTTCAGGTGTTTCACGCAATCCGTCAACCGATGACGAGTACGCGCGGCCAGCCGACGAATGCGGTGTTTGGTTTTACAGGAGACCTGCAACACCTCCTGAAAGAGAAATCGCCGACGCACATCATCTGTGCGATGGAGTCGCAAACTCCGCAGGAACGGGTTGCGATATATGAAGATTACAAAGCGAACCGGGACTCCATGCCCGACGAATTGCAACCACAAATCCCGTTGATTTTCGATGTTGTGAATGCTTATGGAATCCCGATTGTCTCGCATCCCGGTTGGGAAGCCGACGACGTCATCGCCACCGTCGCCAAACGCGCTGCTGCTGAAGGATTTGATGTTCGCGTGGTCACCAGCGACAAAGACATCCGTCAATTGCTCACCCCAAAGATCAAGATTTACAGCATCCGCAAGAAGCAATTCTACGATGAAGAAAACCTCTGGGATGATTGGGGAGTCCGGGCGGATCAAGTCATCGATTTCCAATCCCTCGTCGGCGACAGCGTTGACAACGTCCCCGGAGTTCCACTGGTCGGACCAAAGAAAGCTCAAGCGCTGCTGGAGAAATTCGAAACACTCGAAGACGTGCTGGCAAACGCCGATCAGGCACCTGGGAAGAAACTTTCCGAGAACCTGAAAAACTTCAAAGATCAGGCTCTGATGAGCCGTGAATTAGTCACGCTCAACACCAACCTACCTATCGAGTTGAGTTGGGACGATTGCCTCGTCTCGACGCCGGATTACCAGCAACTCTATGACCTCTTTACCGATTTCGGTTTCCGTCGCTACGCGAACGAAATGGAAACCGAACTTACTCAGGCAAAAATCGAAGAAAACGGCTCTCCGAAACGCGACTGGGTGAAAGTCGATACAGAAAAGAAGTTCGAAAGTTTTCTCGCTGAACTCAGAGAACAAGAGAAGTTCTGCGTTGATCTCGAAACAACCAGCATCGATCCCCTTCAAGCAGACATCGTCGGCTGGGCGTTCTGCTGGGAGGGTGGGAGTTCGTTCTACATTCCGGTCGATGGCCCCAAAGGTTCAGCGGTTCTCGACCATGATGAAGTTCTGAAAGCCATCAAACCAATTCTAGAAGATCCCGAGCGCGTGATCGTCAATCAGAACATCAAGTACGACATGCTGGTTCTAAGGTTGGCAGGTGTCATGATCGCCAGCATTGGTCTCGATACGATGATCGGCGATTACCTTCTAGATGCAGGCGCGCGCGGTCACAAGCTCGACGACATCTCCAAGAAATATCTGCATCGCAAGATGATCCCGATCAGCGACTTGATTGGCAAAGGCAAAAAGCAATTGAAGATGTTCGAAGTCGACGTCGACGACGCTGCCGAATACGCCAGCGAAGACGCCGACGTTTGCTGGCAGTTGACCGAAATCATCGAAGAAAAGCTCCACGAGGAAGACTTGTGGGATCTCTACTGGGATCTCGAACGCCCACTCGTGCATGTTCTGGCAGAGATGGAATGGAACGGCATCCGCGTCGATGTCGACGAACTCCGGCGCCAAAGCGATCATCTCACGATGAGACTCTCTACTTTAATGGGAGAAATCTACGAAACAGCAGGCAGCGAATTCAACATCGACTCTCCCAAACAACTATCGAAAATCCTGTTCGACGATCTCAAGTTACCGATCATCAAACGGACCAAAACCGGTATTAGCACCGATCAGGAAGTCCTGGAGAAACTCGCCGCCGAACATCCCCTGCCAGCGAAAATCATCGAACACCGGCAACTCGCAAAACTGAAAGGGACCTATCTCGACGCGCTGCCGAACCTCGTTCTTAAACGAACTGGCAACGTTCACACTTCGTTCAGCCAAACCATCGCCGCTACGGGGCGTCTCAGTTCCAGCAATCCGAACCTCCAAAACATCCCGGTCCGAACCGAAGAAGGCCGGTTGATCCGCAAAGCCTTCAGGCCTTCACAGCCTGGCTGGAAACTGATCTGCCTCGACTATTCTCAAATCGAACTCCGCATCCTGGCGCACTTCTGTCAGGACGAAGAACTGATGAAAGCCTTTCGCGACGGCGAAGACATTCATACCGCAGTCGCTGCGCAAGTCTACGGAGTCACCCCCGAAGAAGTCGACCCTTCACAACGCCGCGTCGCGAAGGCTGTCAACTTCGGAGTCATCTACGGGCAATCTTCTTACGGGCTGGCTGCCGCGTTAGACATTTCAAAAGATGACGCAGCCCAATTCATTGACGACTACTTCACGAAATATGCATCTATTCAAACTTTCATGGACCAAACTCTTGATGAAGTCAAAGAGACCGGCTACGCCACAACAATCCTCGGGCGCCGACGTGAAATCACCGGCATCCGTGGTGACCGTTGGGGCAATCTTAATCTACCAGAACGAACCGCTGTCAACACCGTGATTCAAGGTTCAGCCGCCGACTTGATCAAACGCGCCATGATCAATGTTCATGAGCGGATGCAGCAAGAAAATCACCCTGCCCGGATGTTGCTACAGATTCACGATGAACTCGTCTTCGAAGCCCCAGAGAAAGATGTCGATTCGTTAATCGCTCTAGCAACCACAGAAATGGAATCCGCCCTCGACCTAGACGTCCCCATCGTCGTCGACTGTAAGCGTGGTGACAACTGGCTGGACGCGAAGTAGTTTGCCGCACACCTGAAGTGTGTGGTTAGTAACAATAAAAAAAGCCAGACAATCTCAAATGAGACTTGTCCGACTTTCTTAAGCATCATCAAGAACAATTCTTAGTGATGGAATCCGTGTCCACCGAAGTGATCCCAGTGTCCGGTTCTGTGGTAGTCGTAGTGACCTGGGGTGTAATCAAAGTGGTTTCCGTGTTGGGTATAAGTCGCTGGGTGGTAGTCGTAATGGCTGGTATTATGCCACAGACTCGTGCCATGTCCGTAACCGTGCCCATAGTGGTGAGAGTTCGGGAAGTAAGAATGGCTGGAGTGGCTACCATGGCCGTGTCCACCGCCCCAGGCAAATCGAGCTCGACCGCCAGCGTCGGCTGAATTTGTGGTCATTCCTAACATGGCAACAACTGCGGCAATTGCAAGTAAACGTTTCATCGTGACGTCCCCCTCTTTGAGTTTGTTTCACCAAGACTGAATTGCCTTGATGCTTCGATAAAATGCAATCAGAGTACCACTTCGGCAAAATTTGCCGGTCAGGGTGACAAACAGGCAATTTATGCCGGTTTTACTTGATTTTCCTCGTACCAGCCAATCCAAAAAGTGTCGCGACTACGACACTCGTGTCATCAATTCGGTGTCACATTGCTCAATCTGAGTGACCTCGCCAGCAAGCCTGTCAATCTACCCCAAGGCTCGGGCCACAAGCGCCAAAACGCTGAACCGCAAAGTAAGAAGTGTCAGTGTGAGCGTTTTTCTTCGCACCTTCGTGTCTTGGTGCCTTGCGTTTCATTTCCTGAAAGTCTGAGTACACCACAAAACAGGCTATGCAAATTGTGCCTGGAAATTATTGGTCCTGACATTTGCGATTTTTATTAGTGGAAAGGAGAAGCGGGTGAAATTCTCACACGAATCTGTGATACTCACATCAGTGCCATTCAATCAGTGCCATTCAACTCCCTCGCTCTCAACTCAATCAAGGAGGTTCTCATGTCGACTGTTGCTCCCGGTGAAACCATTGTTGTTGCCCCGACGATTCGTCAAACACAACTACTGATCGGTGGTCGGTGGTGCGATTCCGTGAGCGGTGAGACCTTTCCCACAATTCATCCGGCGACAGAAGAGAAAATCGCCGACGTTGCAAAAGCAAATGCAGAAGATGTTGACCTCGCTGTCAAAG
>DAOUPA010000043.1 GCA_030626405.1 Planctomicrobium sp. | reverse complement strand
TCAGGACTGAGTCCATCGACGACGATTTCATAGACCGCATTGCACCTGTCGGGCAATTCCGTTTTCGCAAGTGGTCGCAACGTCGGGCAGTAGGCTTCGTTCGTGCTGGCCTTGAGTTTCTTATATTGCGAACCAACTTTGCTGCCGGAGCGGACAATCCCACCTGGGAACGGCATGATGACATCCGGGCATGCCTGCATCGCTTCAACCGCAGATTCTGTGGCAGCGAGAGTTACCGCTTGTGATTCGCCGCAGATGATTAAGTTCCCGCCACCCACACCTGTAACGGTTCCGAATCGATCTTCGCAGAGGAATTCCCCATCCATCGTTGGGATTCTCCAGAAGCGTTGAGTCCCGAGTTTCTTGGCGAACTGAAAGCCATCGCCGAAAAAGCGAATCGCGCCGCCAACTTGAATTCGCTTGTCTTTCGGGCAATCTTCGATGCCATTGTAACAGGCGGTTGTGGGAGAAGTCAGCACGCATTGCCCGACGCGTCCTTGAACCGACGCTGCGAGTGCGTCGCGAGAGAATCCAAAGACCAAAACCGAAACACCAGATCGCCCGTCCGGTGTTTCTTCTGGAGAAAGAGTTCGCTCAATAGCCACTTCCGCATCGCATGAAATCACGCTCGTGGCATAACCAGACATTTCCGACGCTGCGATGTCTGCCCAACGCGGAGCGGCAGCGGTAATAATCACACGCGTCGCCTTCATCGGAAACGCTTCCGCAAAGGTATCGACGATTTCAACGCCATTCAGCTCAAGTAAATCCGACAACAATACTTCCCGTCAATTCATTCCATGTTTTTGTTCACTCTCAGAGTTTAGAGAGAGTGAACGAAAATCGAAAGATTAAGGGAGCCATTGAGCAGATCCGACTGAAATTCAATTGATGGAGCTTTCCCTGATCGATGAATTCCGTGCGGTTTTTTGTGACTTCATCGTGACACCATTTGGGTTAGCACGCATTGCTTCATTCAATTTTGAAAGCAAATCTGGTTTGGTCACGCGTCCTCTTAAGAAAATCAATTCACTGTCGGCTCCGGGAGGGACAATCACTGTCAATGGCACGCTGTCTTGCCCGAAATGTTTTAGCAACTCCTGAATCTCAGGATCTTCGTGCGTAAAATCTGCGATCATGGGAACAAAATTGTTTTTCTCGACGAACGAAGCTGCCTCGTCTGTGTCCAAGGCAAATGCCTCGTTCCATTTACAAACGGCACACCAGTCGGCAGTGAAATCAATGAGCATGGGAACACCTTCTTGACGTAATTCAACCATGCGTGATTTAGAAAAAGGTTCCCATTCGATTTTGGGTTCGTGCATCATCAGTGCAAGCCCAAAGAAAAAGATCGGGATAGACACTCCAACAGATGCAAGATACGTCTTCCATTGTTTTCGAGCGGATTTTGTCGGGTCGGTCAAGTTGTGCAACATCCAGACGAGAAGTCCAATGGCAAGAAACAGGATTAAAGTGGGAAGACGTGCGTCAGATGGAATCGAGAACATCAACCAGATCACAGTTCCCATGAGTACGAAACCGGTGAACTGTTTGAAGCGGACCATCCACATCCCTGGTCGTGGGAGCCAGTTGACGAGGGCTGGGAAGATACCCGTCATCAAATAGGGTGACGCCATGCCGATGCCCATCATTCCGAAGACCAGAAAAACGATTGGTCCTGGTTGCTTAAGAGTCCATGTAAAAAACGGAACCACAAATGGACCGATGCAAGGGATGCCCAGCAGAGTCGCAATAATTCCCGTATTGAATGCACCAAAATACCCTTCTTGATGGTCATTCGCAGAAGGAATAAGTCCTGGAACAGGGAGTTCAAAAACTCCAAACAAACTCAGGCCCATCGTGAATACCACACAGGACATCACAATCCAAAATGCTGTACTCTGAAATACAGTTGCCAAAGACTGTCCCAGCCCCCATGCCATGATTGCAAATGCGAAAAAAACTGCCAAAACGCCTGCGGTATATGCGAAATTCAATCCAATGATTTTGGCTCGACTTTCCCCTGCCTGTTGTACCAGGCTCAAAACTTTGATTGCGAGGACTGGCAACACACACGGCATGATATTCATGATCAGACCGGTCAAAAACGCCAAACCAATCGCACCCCACACTGTTGACACCGAGGCTTCCTCACTCTTTTTGAATCCGGATTCCGAACCTGTCGATGCCTCGGGGCTATGACTAGCAAGCAATTCTTCAGGAGGATTCAGAAACGACTCCGTTACCGCGACTGCACCAGTGGTGTGGTCTTGTTGCTGTTCGGCTCCCAATGAAAAAGGGATTCGTTTTTGTGCCAGGCATTGTGTGTGATTTTCACAAATCTGATATTTGAAGAGACCCTTGGCACTGTAGGAGTCTGCACTTTCGACCCTAAACTTCTGCAACCATGTCACTTGTTTCTCGTGGGCATTTGAACGAAGCGTTTCGTCCCCCAGATCCGTCTCGTGCAATACTGGAGGTGGGGCCGAAATGATTTCTCCAACAGGACTCAAGTTTGTCGTTTGAAATTTAATTTCTGTCGGTCGCTCGAGTTGGGTTTCATCAGCTTTCTCAAGACCGTACGTCGACCAGTTGTCATCGATGGTCATCGTAATCGCGACGGTCACGATCTCACCAACTTTTGCATCAGCCGGTCCCATCTCAAACTGAATTTGCACCGGATCGTCTTTGAGTTCTCCGCCAATTTTTCGCTGCGGAGTGATGGCGTAGCCGTAGGTGAACTCTGAGGGGCTGTTTGTGGTTCCCTCTTCAGTTGTCGTTGCTGAATCTGTGACCGCTTCAACAACCGTTACTTCTGCAGGAGGTTCTGGAAGTGGGGAAACTTCAGAAACAGCGTTGGCTTCCGCCTTCTTTGCATCCGTCAGCGTGGCGGTGAATTTGATTGACTTGGGAGTACAGCTTCCTTTGTCGCAGAGGAGGAGATCGATCTTGCCGGTGAATTTCGCGTCTTCGATATCTTTGTCTTGAGGGGCAAGATACCTGCGAGTGAACGTCGTCGTCCCAATCAGTTTCTCGACTTCTTTTCCGAAAACTTCATCGAAAGCACGTTTCGGTTTTGGATTCGGTTTGAAACCATTGTCCAGTGCGGTCCACCCATCAATGCCGGAGAGCTTGATCACTGTTGGTTTGGCGAAGTCCTTTGCCTGAGAGTAGCTGTTCGCCCCTTCTGGAATCGTCAACTTCAATTCGAAGATGACAACGCCCTTCTTGGTTCCCTTTTTCAGCGTCGCTGAGACCTTCGCCTCTTTTGCGCCACCCACTTGAAATGAGGACTCCTCCTCGTCCACTTTGAAGAGGTCATCAAAATTCTGGGCATTTGCCGGACCTGCCAGCAAAGCGAGACAGAAGGCTGTCGTCCAAATTAACCGCATTTCAGTAGTCCTCAAAACTGGCAGCGACCTCGCCGCGATGTTGCTCACGACTCTGCTCAATTCAGCATTCGTTTGGTATTCGCTGGGTTTGATTCTAAACAATATCGAACACTGGAGCGAGATCGCTCTCGGTTCCCAACCCTATTATCGGCTCAGAACGTGAAACAATCTGTGATTCACGTCACATTTATTTGTAGTTTTCACTGCTTGGTCGCCAATCGGTCTGCCAGCTCCGTAGTGAGACCCCGGGGGTCCGCTGCGCTGCAAAGTGTGCTACTAACAGCAATTCGAGTGGCACCAGCCTCAATGACCTGCCCTAAATTGGAAAGATCAATCCCACCAATCGCAAACCACGGAAGCGATGTACTTTCCGCGACTTCCTGGACAAAATCAAGCCCTGTAAATTCGTTGAAAGCCTTCGTTTTCGAGGGAAACGTCGGTCCTACTCCTAGATAGTCGGCTCCAGCGAAGATTGCTTCTTTTGCCTGATCAATGTTGTGAGTCGACATTCCAATCAACATCCGGCTACCTGCGATCTTGCGAGCTTCGTGGATCGCCAAGTCGTCTTGCCCCAAGTGAACCCCATCGGCGCCGCTGGCAATGGCGATATCTGGGCGATCATTGATGATAAACAGCGCATCGTGCTCGTATGTCCAGTCCCTGACATGTTTGGCGAGATCGATCAACTGGCGGTCTGGCAGCGACTTCTCACGCAACTGCACGATATCAACACCTTTGGCAACCGTATCGCGGACGGTCGTTTCGATCCCGTACCGGCAGTTGTCAGCTGAAACAAGGAGGTAAAGCCGGCGGTCCGCTAATCGTTCACGGCTGTTCAGGTTCGCTTCAATCGCTTTCTCAATCGTGTAGAAGCGATAGCGAGACTGTTCGAGGCGACCGCTCAGATCGGCATCGATGAGTTTGCTGTATTCTTCAAGGCTCCGCAAAGCTTCTTCTGTTCGCTTCATGCTGGCACGCACAACATCAACCGGAGTTCCGCGAAAGACTTCGGATTGAGTCGTTGTTGTCGTGCCGACATCGTGAGTCGTGTCTCGTGACGAGACCCACTTTTCCTGTCGCAGGTGCTTAAGAGTTGCTGTGATTTGATGCCGTAACTCTTTCAATGACCGTGAAAGGAAGGAATCGTCGAGACCGAATCGGACGAAGTCTTCGACAACTCGAAGTCCTTCCCGGCAACGATTCGCGGCTGCGTCGAGAATGCGATGCAGCGTCGGTTCATCAACCGCACCGACTCCGGCAGGTTTCACACGAATCGATTCGGTGTCGCCAGGGAGCAATGCTGATTCCGGCGGACAAACTTTCAAAGTGAGATCAGTGAAGTAGACTTCGTGCTCGCTGAAGAACTCTCGTGTCCAATCATCGAGCTCCAAGGCTGCCAGCAGCAGATGTTCAGTGCCAGTGGTCGCTTCGACAGAACTGCGAATCGCAAAGCGGTCGGCATGTCGCAGCAGCACGGTTTGCCATTCTGTGACTTTCAAGCTTTGCGCGTGGTCATCATCAACATTCACGATTTCGATCGTTGTGACAAGATCCTGCCGCAGGCCAACAATCTCCGTCGCCTGATTTTCTTCGTGAAACAGTTCCTGAAGCAGTAGGCGATAAGGGGAAGCACCACTCACTTGAAGTTCATCGATGCGCAGGTGAAAGCGTTCCAAAATCCGCCGCGCTCCCAGCGTCAGTTTTCTATCAAAAAAATTGGAGGTGTTTTCGGTATTCATCGTGGTCTTCAGCAAGATTGTTTGGCAAGTGCTTTCGGCTGGGAAGTTTGAGTGCGTACAATGTTTTCTGATGTTGTTCTTATTCAGCGAGAAAGCATAGGAGGTGGAACACGGTGGCACGAACGAGAGTTGAGACATTATATGAGGGGAACCATCTTAAATTGCAACGGCGTGGCGACTGGGAATTTGCTTCACGCACGTGCGGAACGGGTGTGGTTGCTGTGATTGCCGTCACAGAGCAGGATGAACTTGTGCTGACCGAGCAGTATCGGCCTGCCATTAAAATGAAAGTCGTCGACCTCGCCGCTGGTCTTGCGGGGGATATCTCTGGAGAAGAGAACGAATCGTTTGAACTGGCCGCGAAGCGAGAATTGATTGAAGAGACCGGATTTGTCGGAGTGAATTACGAATACATCTTCTCTGGTCCAAGTTCGGCAGGGATGACGACGGAGATGATCGACTTCTACCTCGTTCGCAACGTCGTACAAATCGAAGCCGGTGGCGGTGACGAGACCGAAGACATCAAGGTTCATGTCATCCCGCTGAAGAAAATCGCAGCTAGGCTTAAGCGAAAAGAGACGACGAAAACATGCGTTGACCCAAAAATTTACGCCGCTTTGGGAATTCTTTCGCTCTACACATCGTAGTACACCTGAGCCAGATACAAACCGCATGCCGGTGCGGTGCCGCCTGCGATCTTTCGATCTTGAGCCTGCAAGATTCTTTCAACATCGGACTTCTCCCAAGTCCCTCGCCCGACGTTAACTAGCGTCCCGGTGATGGTGCGGACCATATTGTAGAGGAAGCCGTCGGCTTCGATTTCGAGACAAATAAAATCGCCGGGTGTCTCGTCGCGCCCATCACTTGTGTGCTCCGGTGACCATAGATTCCAGTCGGACATTCGACAGATCGAAAGTTCCGAAATCGTGCGGACACTTGTTGCTTTGTTGGGCCAGTGCGATTCAAAACACCGGAAGTCGTGCTTTCCAATCAGGGTTTGCGCCGCATCGTGCATCGCGTTGGCGTCGAGATTTTGACTGATTCTCCAGACAAAACGTCGCCAGAACGGATGGTCGGCAACGCTATTGTAAATCACATAGCGATACCGTTTTGATTTCGCCGAGAAAGTCGCGTGAAAATCTTCTGGAACTTCATCTGATTCAAGAATCACAATTTCCGCTGGCAGCTTTGATTGCAGCGCCGGTCGCCAACGATTGGGAGGGATGTTGAAGTCGCTCCGGAAACTCGCGACCTGTCCCAGCGCGTGAACGCCAGAATCGGTTCGCCCAGCACATAGAATGCTGATGCGTTGTCCAGTCAGTTCCTCGATAGCCTTTTCGACTTCACCTTGAACCGTGATTTGATTCGGTTGAATTTGCCACCCGGCATAGTTGGTGCCATCGTAGGCGATACGAAGTCGGATAGATTTCATGGCTGCGGCAAAGGGATGTGAGTTGAAATGGGTTAAGAAAAGAGCAACCGTCCAACGTTGATTATTACTTAACGCAAAGTCACGAAGGAGCCAGGACGCAAAGATGGCTTACGTTGAAATGTTATCCTTCGACTCAGACTTTGCACTTTCAGCAGTTTTCTTTTCTTCTTGCTGAGGCGCGGCGTGGAGTATCATGATCTTCTGCCAGATCTTTCGGCCTTGTCCCGACGTTAAGTTTTCAAGATCGTTGACAGCGGCGACGGCCTGAGCGTCTGGGAAGTTTTCGGCATACAGAGCGGCGATTTTCCCGCACAATGCGAGCATCTCGGAACAGTAATCGAGATAGCGATAGAGTTGAAATCGATCCATTGTTCGTTTTGGGGAAGATTTCGTGTCGTGTGCTGAGTCTCGCCACAAAACACGTTCAGGATCTTTCGTGAGTTGGTGCATATCGATGATGTGAACCAGCGAACGAAGCTCGTGGATCGCTTTCATGGCTCGTGCCCGCTTGACGCGAATTTCCAGAGTGAAGAGAAACAAAAGCATTGCACCAATCAACACCAACGCTCCAAATCCGGCATCGATGACCTGAATCAGTTCCGAAGCCGGAACCGGTTGGTTCGGGATTCGAATAAGTCTCACGATGTAGGCGACGCCTGCGAGAATTCCGAGAATAACCAACCCAGACAGAATTCGAATGCCGAACATCGGGCGACCAATCGCCACTGATCGTTTCCTGGCCTGTTGCGAGATGTCGAGCAGATCTCCACATACCTGAGTGAGTCCAGCGCCAGGGAAGCGTTCATTGATGCGGTTTTTAAGAACCTGGATCGTTTTAATGATGTGTTCTGGTTCCAGGGAGCGACCAGCCAAGGATATTCTCCATTTTATCTGTTGAAGCGTGAATCGATTGAACGTTTATTAATGACAACGCCTATGGTCCATTCGCGGATCATAGAAATTTGCGGAGAAGTCTCTACCAGAAATGCGGATAATGCATCCTGTTCCCTAAAGGAATAGCGCGAATTCGTTCGGAATAGTAAATTTTTCATTGAACATGGGTTTCAGTGATCGATAAGATAGGTGGGATAGTTTCTCAATGACTCGCGGTTGCGCGAGCTGAGCTATCTTATCGATTCAGCCATTACAATCACACATATCGCTACTTTTTCGTCGTAGCGTATCCCAATCTCTCATTTATTTTAGGGGCGTATGTTATGACGCGATTGCCGCTGTCTGCCCGGTTCATTGCAACAATTGCAGTGGTCGTTGGTGTCCAACTTGTGACTTCTCATCTGGTCGAAGCTGCCCGACCACTCACCAAAACAAAGTTCGATCCATCTGCCAAACAGGTCGAAATGTTCGAAGCAATGAAAAGCGGTGAAATCGCCGTGAAGCCGATTGCCAAGGATCCTTTTGGTGGAAAGCTGCTGATGAAAAACGAGACTGATGAGCCGATTTCAGTGAAGCTTCCAACAAGCTTTGTTGTTGCACCCCTCGCTCAGTTCGGTGGTGGTGGCGGCGGTGGTGGTCAGCAGGGCGGTGGTCAGGGTGGTGGTCAGCAGCAAAGTCAAGGTGGCGGCGGAGGTCAACAAGGCGGCGGTGGTCAGCAAGGTGGCGGCGGTGGCGGCTTCTTCTCAATTCCACCGAACAAAACGTTGAGCGTCCCTTACGTGTCCGTCTGCCTCGAACACGGAAAAGCAGATCCACATCCACGTAGTGAGTATGTTGTTATTCCAGCAGAAAAATTCACAAGTGATCCAGTTCTGCTGACACTGATCGAAATGATCGGAACAGGCAAGATGAATCCAGCAGCAGCCCAAGCCGCTGCCTGGCACGTCTCGGATGGAATGAGCTGGCAACAATTGGCAGCTAAAAAATATGACCGTGTCGCAATTGCCGACACGCCGTACTTTTCTCATGCTCAGTTGATGGGTGCCCAACAGGTTTTCGCAACCGCTCAACACATTGCCAAAGAAGGTGGGCTTTACGCTAACACCAAGGCAACCCAAGAAAGCAAGCCTCGAGCTGCTCGCTAGTCGTCGATACGGATACGATTCCAAAAGGAGGAGAGAGCTTCGGCTTTCTCCTCCTTTTTTTGTTAACAATCATTGATTCCGCCGTTTCTGTTCTGGACAATGGGGCTTAACACTTATGTCATTGATCCGGAATGAAAAATGTGGCGATCCATCCTTGCTTCTCTTTTTGCCTGCCTGCTGTTTTGCGGTTGTGGTGGTTCGACGCCGGTTCCTCCGCCACCCGTAAAGGACATGCCTGCTTCAATTCCGCCACCCACAGGCGCGTCGCCCTCGCGATCAACCGCCAAACGTATTGGACCTCGTAACAAAGCCAAATCAGAAGAGCCAAGTGAAGAACCAGACGAGGAGTTCACGTCCAACCATTACCACCTTGCCACCAGCGGACCTGGAATGCTGGTCGTCCCCCCGAACGAAGTGCCTGAGCAAAACTTGTACTCCGTCATCAAGCCTGTGATAGATAACTCTTTAATTTCGGTCGAACCACGAGTTGAAGAACAACGTCCCGACTCCCGCAGTGGCGACCTCAATCTCACTTTGCCTCCTGGATTTTCTCAAACCACTGATTCCAATCTCAACGAAAGAGGTTTTCCAGACAGAATTCTCTGTGAAGCGGACGGCGCGGAAATGGTTTTGATCGACGGAGGTGTTTTCACTCAGGGAACTAATTCTGGCCCCACGGATTCCTCGCCCGAGCACCTCGCCTTCGTCTCTCCGTTCTATATGGATACAACCGAAGTCACACTCGCACGGTATCGAGAATTTCAATCAGAGAGCGAGGTTGGCGAGCTACCTCAAGACCCCTCTAACAATCGTGATGGACCTGATTATCCGGCACTCGGAATCGCCTGGAAAGACGCCGATAAATACGCCGAAACAAGAGGAAAAACGCTTCCCTCCGAAGCAGAGTGGGAACGGGCCGCTCGTGGTCCGCAAGGGAACTTGTACCCTTGGGGAAAAGGGCGCCCGCCGACTTTAGATAACGTTTTCGACACCATCTTGCCGGTCGCCTCCCGACCTACCGACCTTACCAAGACGGGTCTCTACGACATGGCAGGCAACGCCCGTGAATGGACCGTCGACTGGTACTCTGCCAGCGCCTATGCAGCATCAAATGGGCAGGTCGTTAGAGATTCGCGAGGACCTAAGCGACCGAACAAGCAAGCAGAGCGAGTTGTAAAAGGGTCTCGTGACGGGTGGCATTTATGGGTACGAGGGCGTGCGAATCTTCGAAAGAGCTCCGCAGACATCGGCTTTCGGTGCGTGCTCCGAATCACTGAAGAGATGATCATCTCTGATGAAAACCCCGCACCATCGGAGCGCCCAAGATCGCCGACGAATCCTTCTTCCTCGCCTCCTCGGACAAATCCAGGTTTTTAAAAGTTTTCGAAGAGTGAGAGTGCTGTCTTATAAACCGTGAGTTGCTCAGAGCAATGAGAGACCGGATTCGGTAATTTCAAACATCCGAATCCCGTCGTCACAGGCACTACCACGGTGCTTGGCGATATGTAAGCCACGCCCGACTTTCGTGCCTTCGCGAATCTTTCCCATGAGAATGATAGTGTTGGCATTTGAGAGAACATCGCCACTTTCAATTTTTCGCGACAGCAAGTCATCGAGCATGACTTCATGTGTTGTGCATAGCATCAGGCATCCGATGGATTTCCAATCGTAGATGTGATTCTGAACTTCTTTTTCGTTCTTGCGGAAGTCAACACGAAAGAAATCGCGAGCAACCCAGTCCGCATCTTTCCGCAAAATCTGGTGATAGATGTACTCAAATAAATCAAACTGAAAGGAGTCGCTCGCCCGGTCCGTCGGCTCAATTCCATCAATCACGCAGCGCCGCACGCCGTGACAGAAATTCCCGTAGAAGAATGCAATTGTCTCGGTCAATTTTCGATTGAGGTCTGCTTTCCATTCTTTCTTTTGGTCGAAATCCATATCGGTCATCGTCACCCGCCGCCCTGTTCTTTGAAACAGATGCAGCGCATCCCAGCGGGCGACTTCTGATTTCCAGATATCGCTGGGCAGAGATTCCGTGAGCTCTGGCGGTCGGTCTCGAAGTGACCAGTCAAAAAGCCGCTGAGCGTAATCGGAGTGACTCTGTGTATCACCCCGGGAAGTCATATCGAAAATGATGCCAGCTTCGTTTTCGTCACACTTCCCCTGATGCAGATACTGCAGGCCGAGTTGAGTTTTTCCGATGCCTGTTGCACCCAGAACAACAGTTAACGTCCCCGGCAATAGCCCGCCCCCGAGCATCTCATCGAGTTCTACAATCCCGGTACTCTGTCGCATTTTTATTTCCGTTACAGCTTTTTCGAATCAGAAAACGTAGTGTGGGTGAAGCAAGTCGATGACTAATTGGTGGGTTACGTTCTCGCTGTTGCTGCTATGAGTGAGTTAAGTCAACTCACGCCAACTTGCGAAACCCACCATCACGAAATGGTTGACGAACTTCACCCACCCTACTTTACACTGGTTGAGAATGCCTCTCTGGCACGTCTACCATTCGTCGTTCGAATCATTTTGAATCGGCGAACCATCCATCTGAGTCACAATTGCTCCCGCCTGCGTGAGACCATACGCGAAACGGCGGGGAATTCGGCATTCGTAGATAACGTTGTTTTCGTCGTATTCCGTACTGACGACTTCGGCATGTTCAGAAAGAAAAGCATGCACCTTGCCATTGCCTGCCGAAGCTTTAACGCGTGCTTCAAGGTATCCATCCGCCAGTCGATTACAGACCGCATCGCGAAGTTTGTCGAAGCCAATTTGTTCTTTGGCACTCACGGTGATTGAATTCGGAAACTTTGCACGCAGGACATCAAGTTTTGCTCGATCTTCGACAGCATCGACTTTGTTTAAGACCAAAATCGGATCAGAACTATCGACGCCAATTTCACTCAGTACCTGATTGACAGTTTCGATCTGTTGCAGAGCTTCACCGTGACTACAGTCGACAACATGCAAAAGTAAATCCGCATGGCGTGCTTCGGAGAGTGTTGACTTGAACGACGCTACCAAATGGTGCGGCAGGTCGCGAATGAATCCGACCGTATCGCTCAGCAGAACGTCACCCCAGTGTGGCAGCGTCCATTTTCGGGTACGAGTATCAAGCGTTGCGAAGAGTTTGTCAGCGATATAAACATCTGCATCGGTCAACGCATTCATCAGTGTGCTTTTACCAGCGTTCGTATAACCGACGAGCGAGACCGTCATATGCTGAGTTCGGCTGGCGGCCTGACGTTCCCGACGATTGACAACGTCCTCAAGCCTTCGTTTCAGGTCAGAAATTCGCCGGTCAACCAGCCGGCGGTCGGTTTCCAGTTGCTTTTCACCGGGACCTTTGCCGCTGCCAATTCCACCTTCAATTCGTTCCAGGTGAGTCCACATTCGCATCAGTCGATGGCGCAAGTAGAGCAACTGCGCAAGTTCAACTTGTAATTTGGATTCGTGAGTCCGGGCGTGCGTTGCAAAAATGTCGAGAATCACTTCACTACGGTCAACAACCTGAGTGCTTGTCGCTTCCTCGATTTTCTTTCCTTGCGACGGAGAAAGGTCCGCATCGAAAGCGATCAAATCGGCACCGGTAGCGCCGATCATTTCTTTGAGTTCGATCAATTTTCCTTTTCCGATATAAGTCGCGGCGTCAGGTTTGTGTCGCACCTGCTTAATTTTGCCGACAACTTCAGACCCGGCGGTGGTGATCAGCCCTTCCATTTCATCGAACGCAGTCTCACGGTTCCGCCCTGAGAGTGGATCGATCACCGCGACAATCACACATTTCTGTGCATGAGCGTCCAGTTTCTCGCGTTGCGGTTCTCCCAAGGATTTGACCTTCTACAATTGTTATTAAAATTCGTTGATCTTCAAGGTGGATAACGAGCCAGGGAACGACACTGTGGTCACCCTTTGGTTCGCTCTCATTATCGTCTCTAATAGACTTTCCTACAACACATCAAGAAAAACTCTCCTTCGGGACCATCGATCAGGATTATGGCACATTTGCAAATTGAACTGCCGACAATTCAAAATTGGAATTGCCACAATTGCAGTGGCTGTTGCAAGCAGCATGGGATCTTCATCACCGAAGAGGAAGAACGGCGGATTGAATCTCAAGGCTGGGAAGCCTCCGGCGAACTCTCCAAAGGTCTTGAACCGATCATCAAAGAAAAATCTCTTTTTGGAAAGAAGCAATCGCGACTCGCACAGCAACCAGATGGAGCCTGCATCTTCCTGGATGAGCAAGGTCTCTGCCGGATTCACGGGAAGTTCGGTGAAGCTGCCAAGCCGCTTGCGTGTCGAATTTATCCGTATGCGTTCCACCCTAAAGGAAATGAAATCACCGTGAGTCTGCGGTTCAGTTGCCCAAGCGTGACGCAAAATTTGGGAAAATCGCTCGTTCGACAAAACAAAGAGATTCGAGAAATCGCAGAACTCGTTGTCCCGAAGAACCGGCCAGAATCCGTCCCACCCAAGGTGACTGGTCAGACTCGACTCAATTGGAAAGAGATTCTCGAAATCATCCACCGGCTCGATCAATCGATGGCGGGCGAAGCAACACCGATGACCCTTAAGCTCCTACGAACACTTTTCTGGCTCAATTTAATTCAACAAACGAACTATCAGAACATTCGTGGTGAACGCCTTGCGGAACTTCTAGATTTACTTGTCGAAGCGGCTCCGGCGGAAGTCCCAGCGATTCCTGAAGCTGTGTCGCCCGCGAAAGTTGCCTTGATGCAGTTTCGGCTCCTGGCAGGTCAGTATGCTCGCAAAGACACCTTTGCTTCGATGGACACTTCATTCAAAGGCCGCTTCAGCCAACTGAGAGCGGCCACGCGACTCAGTTCCGGAAAAGGAAATCTCCCGCAACTGCACCCGGACTTGGGAGAAGTTCCAGTGAGTGCCCTCGAAGGTTCGTTTGGACCAATCCCCGCTGAATCGGAGGAACTGTTCACTCGCTATTTCCGAGTGAAAATTCAGGGAATTCACTTCTGCGGACCGGCCTTCTACGACATCCCTCTCATCGAAGGATTTCAAGCGTTAGCCCTCACCTACTCCGTCACTCTGTGGCTTGCTCGCTGGCGCGCAGTCGCGCAGTCTCGCACCACAATCACCGCTGAAGACATCCGAGAAGCCCTGCAAATCGTCGATCACCAACACGGATATTCACAGGTGTTCGGAACCTGGAGTTCAAAAAAACGAATCACCACAATCGCTCACTCAGGGAACCTGGATAAGTTGCTAATATGGTACGCGCGGTAGACCCACTAAGCGGAATTCCAAGCTGTTTTTCCAATCATTAACTTGCTGTAAGTTCCGAATTTAGACGACTTGAATTACAATCACATTGACGAAATCGAGGGTGAATGCTTGCATGAAGATGGCTGTATCTTGTTTTTCCTTTTTCTTCTCCCTTTTAATCCTAGTGAATGATTGATGAATTCAACTGAAGACACCGTTAGGTCGTATTCAAAGCTCGCAGGCGCTTACGACGAAGTACGTTTCTCCAATGCTTCAGGCAAGTTCCTGTTTGAAACTGATCAGAGAATTATCCGACAATTGGTCGCCGAAACAGGAACAAAACGGTTGCTAGATGTCCCTGTTGGGACTGGGAGAGTCTTGTCCTACCTTGCTGACGTGGACGTCGACATCGTCGGGTTCGATTTGACCGAAGAAATGCTCGCTGAAGCGGCAAAAGTCGCAAACGAAGAACGTCATCAACTCATTCAAGGCAATGCCGCCGAATTGCCATTTGAGGACCACGAATTTGACTGCTTAACTTCTCTCCGCTTCTTTCATCTTTTCGAGCGTGAACAACGTCCACCGTTTGCGGAAGAGTTCTTGCGAGTTATTCAACCGGGCGGTTACTTAATCGTCTCGTTCACAAACGGCTGGTACGCTGGAGGGATTAACTGGTTTAAAAAAATGATCGGGCTGAAAACGGTAGAATTCGAGCATGCTGGCGAATTGCATCAACTTTTCCCAGGTTGTGTCGTCAAAAAGTGCGTTGGCAATTTTTTACCGAAGCAGTGGCTCTTGAGTCAACTACCGCTTGTTGGTTCCATTTTGCGGAAACTTACCACCATATACCCCGTTAACCGAATTTGCTGGGAACGTATTTACTTGCTGCAAAAGTTGGATAGAAATGGCTAAGCGAGTTTCTGCTTCGAACTTAGCCGCTATATCGCATCGCCTTCTGGAAGTTCCTCTGGATGTGCAGTCAGTGACGTTGCCCGATGACATGGTGGCGGAGCGTTGTGGCAGAAATACCGTGTGGAGACTCATTTTCACCGATGGTCGCAAATGGTTCATGAAATTCTGCGACGACTTAACGACTTTTCAACGCGAAACACAAGGACTTCGATGGGCGGAGGAATTGGCCTCTCAGGATGACCGATTCATGTCAGCGTCCATCGTGTATTCAGATAAAAAAGAAAAAGTGTTTGCTACAGAAGGATTACCTGGTCTGACTTTACTCGATCTCTGCAAGTCGACTTTTCGTATTGACCGAAATCCGTTCGGGAAAGAGACCTTAAAAGCAAACACCCGTCTCGCTGTTCAACGATTGTGTGATTGGCTGGGCCAGTTGCACCGAATTCAATTGAGTGACACTTCGTGTCTTTACGACCATTCAGTATCCGCCGTCTCAAAAAGAGTGCAACGGAAATTGAAAAAAAATGTCAATGGATATTCAATTTCTGACCTTGTCGGAATTTCGAGTGTTGAGCCTAGCAATCTCCTCGGTACGAGCAATGCCCTCATTTTTGGAGATGTGACACTCGGTAATTTTTTCTTCGACGGAGAAAAAATCGGCGCTATTGATTTTGAAGATCTTGGAGTCGGGCCACCATCACGAGATTTCAAAACGTTAGAATTAGAGTTCCAGCGCCCTTTCCGAACAATCACATACCGATCAGATCGATATCTTTTGCAACAACTGTCTCACCTGTCTTCAAGCGCCCACCCGATCTTTGAGTTTGAATTGAAGCTGCTACGACTAGAGCAGCTAGTTCAATCTTCTTCGAGTACTAAACGAGAGCAAAAACGTATACGGGACGAATTACAGCAGTTAGCGATGCGGTTGTAGTGATCGACCGAGTAATTTCTTAATTGATAAGTCTTGTCTCGGTCTACTGAAGAGATGTCAGGTACTACCGCACGATGCACTTAAACGAGATCCAGCCGCCGGTGTGGCCTTTGAGTTCTCCGTCGAAGGTGAAGCTGAGAACCTGGCTGCCGCGTTGATTGTCTTCGGTATCGAGCTTGCCATCGCGGTTTGAATCGACCGAACCGTCAATGTACTTCAGACGTGGCGACAAGTTGTCGACAACGCGGACATTTTGAAGCGGACGATCACCAGTGTTGTCGAAGCGAATTGTGAACGTCAATTCGTCGCCTGGCTTGGCAACTGTTTTATCGACAATTTTAACAATCGTCAGGTCGCCAGGTTTACTGCGATCTTCAACAACCGTGTAATCCTGGGACGTGAATCGTCCCTGAACTTCTTGACCTGCCTGATCGTGAGCATAAATCACGACACCACGATCACCATTCCAAGCAATTGCTGCTTCGATGGCTTCACCGATAATCGCACTGTTCACGCGTGCAATCTGACCATCTCTAAAGAAGAGAAAGTCTTCGTAGACATTCAACAATTTGACATGCTTCTGGGCATTGACAGTTTGGTGAACGGCGGTGTCCGTCGATTTTGCTTCGAGTCCGCTTGGTCGCGATCTCATCAGCATTGCGACCGCCTCGTCGTTGTGAACTTTTTCATCGATCACAAGCTGTGTATCGATCCCAGCAACTTTCGTTCGATCCTGATGCCCTGCCAGGCGGTTCACAATGACGCCTTCATGTGGCAATGAAACAGAACGGACTGCTGCAAATCTTGGTGCATAAATGCAAACTCGTGTACTCGGTTTCACATGAGCCACACCCAGGTCGTCTCTCCATTCGACCACAGTGTCTTCGACATTCAGACCATGCCTCGTGGAGTCAGTGTAATAGACCTTTGTCCCCAGATCACCACCGTCATGGATACATTCATCCCCGACAATCTCAGGCGTTGGAAAAGGTTTGACATTCGCGAAGCAAAAATACGGGTCGACGGCAGGTGACGGACATGCTTGAAACGGAGGGCAGGCTAAAGGAATTTCACATGCAACGCGCGGTTCAGGAGCGAATGAGACCGGGTCTCCGGCAGTTGGAAGTTGCCGGTTCTGAATCTCCTCAGCAGACGTCAATTGTATTGTTTGATCGACAACAAAAGGGCGTGCGACTGGCGCTTCCAATTCTGCTTGAACCACTTCAGGTTGAGATGGGATCGGGGCGGGCTTTGATGCAGTCTGAGTCAACTGTGTGTGATCGGCAACCGGAGGAGGAGTTATTGGTGGCGAGTTCAGAAAGGGATCTTCTCCAGCTGCAATAATATCTTGAACAGAAGTTTGCTCAACTTCTGTTGTGAGGCGATCTTCTTTCACCTTGCCTTCAGTGTCCTGCATTTTGAATTGCAAGAGCTTGATGAAGTCTCCGTCTTTTTCATCTCGCTTTTCTGATTTCGCAGCGTAGGCGTGCTTCACTCCTCCCGCGTCAGACTTCGCTTCGCTGTTTGCAACTGGAACATCTTTATGGAACGGTTTTCCGGCAAACTCGCGGACATTCGAACAGGAAGAACTCAACAGAATTGCTCCCCCCATTAAAGCAGGTGCAACTGTACGAATCAGGGTCGTGCGACTAAGTCGCTGGCGGAGTTCAAAATTCTTCATTGCTGGTTCACTCAGTAAAAACTGCGAGATTCTTGTTCGTGCGGTCGTTTGGCGAAGCGTTGTCTGAATCGTCTATCGAGGTGGAATGACCAGCGGTGACGTACTGTAGAAAGCATCGATCAACGATGTCGGATCGGGAATCCGACCACCAATGCGAATGATTGCCATCGGTCGTCCACGCTCGTCAGCCGCTTGCAACAAGTTGGCGGTAACAGGTAGGTTCTCCGTTCGAATTCGCTTGCCCTGTTCAAATGGGGCAGCGATGTCAGGTTGTTCGAGATAGACAACTTTCGTCACCATTCGATCCTGCATCACAATTTCAATTTCAGCTTCCGTAATTTCAATTGGAATCGGAAAACTCTGAGCCTGTTGAGTAGGTGGGTGCAAACGATCTAAAATTTCAATTGTCGGATAGAGTTCAACGCCTGGGTATTCCGGCATCTCACTAATGCGAATCCGATAGCTGTGCCCGACCATCATTCCAGCTTGAGAAGGAGCCGACGTCTGCACCGCATTTTTGGGGCTGCCTTGGTAGAACGTGACATTCCCCGCCGAGGGAAGTTGAACTTCGATTGGTTGAACATACCCATATTTCTGTGGATGAGTCAAAACACTCCAACGTCCGGCAGTTCCGGTCGGCTGGCGATGGTTCAACGGAAAATAGCGGTCCTGTGCTGTCGCAATTGATGCGAGCAGAAGCGTGCTCAGGAGGATCGCCATAGTCAAAGTCGAGGTGCGTCGGATCATGGTCGTCAGCTTCTTCAAGCGATGGTTTTGTTGCGAAGAGAGCCGCTGACCTGTGAGGGTAAGCGGCTATCTAAATTCAAAAACGGGGGGCCAGCGGCTCCCCGTTCAAAGTCAAAACTAAGGTTGAGCCCATGCAGGAATCGAAAGATCACCGGATGAATAGGATGGGTGCTTTTCGGTGTACTGCATGTACTTCACAGGTTGTGGCATGCTCAGACCTGGCTCGTGGCGAACGTCGATCAGAAGATGGTCGACTGGTTTGCCCATGTCGTAGTCAGTTGTATTTCGCATGGTGTGCGACTTCAGTCCAGCTGGTCTTCCGAGTGGAATATGTGGCGGGCCTGGAAGTCCGATCGGAGTTCCTACAGACGGGTATCCGTACATTGGAACGCCACCGACACCAGCGATTGGGTTGTAAGGAGGTTGTCCAGGAGCCGAAGGTCCACCAACCATCAGGTCAGCAGGCACTCCGCCTCGTCCGATTCCGATGTGTGATCCGATAGGCATCGGAGGGACATGTTGATCTTGCTCACCATCAACAGTTTGGATGTGCGAAGCTTTCTGGATTCCTCCAGACTGCCCTGGCATTTCGAGGTCCATGTTCCCCATGCGGATGACTGCCATGATGGTTCCACGACGATCCGCTTCTGAAACGGGATCTTGTCCTGGCAACAGTCGAGTTGAAACAAGCTCTTCGACGCCTGCAATTGCAAGTTCCTGATACTTAGCATCTGGAAGGTAGATGACCTTCGTGACAAAGTTGTTGGTCTCGACTTGATCGAGATCTTCGTCCGTAATTCGCAAAGGCAGAGCGTTGTGTTCCAGGTATGCAGCAGTCATTGGCAACGTCGGGTAGACGTGCAACGATGGGTAAACAACCAAACCTTCACGACCCGGGATATCGGTCAATTTGAGGCGGTAAGTTGCTGCCTGTCGGAAGTTGTAACGTCCTGGAGCCATGAGCTGATTTTCAGCGAACGCGGGTCCGATCTGCCAGCCAACGTGCATTCCTTCAGGACCGAGGAAGCGAACCTGTGAGGTCGCCATCACCATTGGTCCTCGCGGTGGTCCCATTGGGATCATCGCTGGGTTAGGACATGCGTAAGGCCCACCGGGACCTCTCATTCCTACTGGGCTCATTGGTCCTCTGGGACCAGGCACCTGATGGCTGACTTGCTGCAACACACCGGGACCAGGGCCTCCCACCATTGGTCCGGGACGTTGCATCATCTCGGCAGGGGGGGCGTGGTAATCATCGTTTTGGAGAAGCCTTGTGCCATCGCTTGCGCATCCAACGCAGACGATTAGCAAAGTTCCCAAAGCCAGAAAATAGAGTCTCATCGTTTGACCTCTTCCGTTCTGGTCTCGTTGAATCGCTCAAGATTGCGGTCGACCAACACTGTCACTGACGGTTAAAATTGATGTACGCAGCGACGAAAGGTGTCGGCTGCCTGTATTGTTCCACCTTCTGTCGTTTATAAAGACGATTCAAAAGGCTCACGGTCTCTGTCTCTAATCGGACTGAAGTGACCCACATCTTTGGTAAATCCGGCATTTTCGAGAGAACATGAAAAATCCGTACATTTTAACACTAACACTCCTGTTCACTTTGACGTGTTCGTTACGTGTCGTTTCGGCTTGGCCGCAAGCGGAAGACGCACCTGATAAATCGACTGCGGAATCGACGCAACCCACTGAAACCAAATCTGTTCCGACTCAGAATGAAGAGGCTTTGCAGGTTGTCAGGGACTCCCGAACTCGGTTGTTCGATTTCCAGTCAGTCCAAGCGGATATGACCCAACGCGTTGCATTGGGAGATTTTCACTTTCAGGCCTCAGGAAAGTATTTCGCTGTCGAAGGCTTCAAATCCCGGATTGAGTATTCAGTGAAGCTAGGCGAAATGGAGGGCGATTTCCTCGAAGTATGCGATGGGCAAATCTTGCACACGAGGCGTCAGATCCGAACGAAGCCCTCTGCCACAAAGACTCCAACTCCACCACAAGTAGAACTCACACGTCGAGATATTCAAAAAATCATCCGGGAAATCCAGCTTTATGCAGACAAACCAGAAGCTTACCGAGCCGCGGAAATGGGAATTGGAGGGCTTCCCGCCGTTCTGGCTTCGCTTGAACGAACGATGATTTTTGATGCAATTCGAGAAGAAGAGGAAGAAGGCGAACCCGTTCTCGTCGTTCAAGGGGTCTGGAATCCTAATGAGCAAAATCGGATTCTCACCGGACTTGGCGGACTTTCTTCACAAATTCAAGAGTTCCTGCCCGACCGTGTCCGCATTTCTTTCAGCAAAGCAACGCTCTTCCCCAGGAAGTTTCAGTACTTGAAGAAGCTGACAGAGGAAGAGACTTCTTATCGCCCAATTTTAACTGTTTCATTTACGAACGTCATTCTCAACGAACCTATCCCCGCTCAACGGTTCAGCTATATCCCACCTCCGGGAATGGAAGAACGCGACGAAACGGCAATCTTCATTGAGGCCATTCAGAAATCCGCAAAAGTTCCGACCCCAGATTCCGCCACAAAAGCAAAGAATGAGTAACGTCTCTTCACCTTTGCATTCTGCGCGACGGTGTCCTACTCCTCAGTTTTCAGCGCAATCGGCTTTTTAAAGACCTCAAGCGATGACGTTTCTCCCTTTTCGACGGGAGGAGCTGGAGGAGGCAAGGTCCCTGGCTCTTTCAGTGGTTTCGGAGTAGGTACCTTCGGAGCTTGAAGTTCTTCATTCTCAGGCAACGGCTGTGCTGGCTGATCCTCCGATTTGGAATCGTCATTCACTGGGGTGGGTTCGCTCACTGATTCGTTGAGTTGATCTTCCTGGTTCTCAAAGTAAACGCCTCCGAATGGTGCAGGTCCAGCGAATGCCTCCGGTTGCTGGTTCACACGCTTCCTTGGCTTGGCGTGCAAGCGTGCATTGCTATTGAAGTTGGCATCTTCATACGCCCAAGGTTCCCATCCACCTTCAGCGAGTGCAATTCCATTATGCCTGAGTAAAGCTCCTTTACGAACCTGAAAGGTCGTAATCGCTTTGTTGTATTCGACCATGTTCTGGTGATACGCTGTTTGAGCTTCCCCTTTTCGAATAATTGCCCTGAGCAAGAGGTCTGCCGGATCGACTTCAAGGTTCCTCAGACGGCGATAATAAATCTCCTGCTCAACAGCATTCATCCGGTTGTAGCTAATTTCGGCAGCTTTGTATGTTTTTGCCAATTCTTGGAAGGAAATTGCCATTTCGTGGCTGATTTCTTCTTCTTGTTCCGACAGCACTTTTTGCGCTTTTGCCAAACGTAGTTCATAGTTGTGAACCTGAGCTTTGGCAGAACGGAATCCAAGGCTCCAACTCATTTGTAATCCGAGATTCCAGCCAGTGTAATCTCCGTCAGCGATCGTTTCGTAGAAGTTGTCAAGCTTTGGTTGGTTGTAACCCAGAAGATCATCGCCAAAACCATTCACCTGGTAACCACCAACGAAGTCCATGCGTGGGCGTGTCAAACTTTCTGCCGCGCGTAGTTGAAGTTCGAGGCTCTTGAGACTCCATTTCTGGCGTCGAAGCTCGACTCGATGAGTCAAAGCTTCCGTGAGCGAAGCATACCAGTCAGCGACAAGTTCGACCGAGACCGGCGAATCCTGCGGCCGCAGGATTTCTCCATCATTGACCGACAGTCCCAACAGTCGTCGCAAGCGAATTTCAGTATCATAAATTCGCGATTGGGCATTGTTTACTGAAGTTTCCGCCGCAAAAAACTGATCCTCGGCCTGGTGCAGGTCAGCTCGCGTAAACTCCCTCGCCCCTCCAGTGACTCTCAAATCGATGTATTTTCTTAGAGAATCTGTGGAGTCACGTGCTTGCGTGGCGACATCAAAAATCTGGTACGCGAGGTAAAGATCCCAGTAGGCGTTTTCAACATCCCACACGAGGTTCCGAACCGATGATTCAAAATCCGCAAGAGTAATATCGTTATTGATTCGTGCGATGAGCACACCTTGGGACACTCCGGTAACACCACCAAAAGACTGCCCGATCGGTCCAGCGATTCGTGTGAATTCAGCTCCAGAACCTGCCAGAAGAGGGAGTTGGTACTGAAGTCGCATATTGCCAGTATAGTTGGATGCAACGGGGTTCGATCCCAGGTAGCTTGTCGTTTGGTTCAGACTGAGACTTCCACCATGAGCGAAGGTTTTTGACAACGATGATTCGAATGCCCCAGTCTCTCGAGTAAGGGCTTCCCGATCGTCCCGCCCCCAGATCATGCTTGTCTGAAGTTGCGCATCAAATGCCGAAAGAGCCGCTTCAACGCCGCGTCCGCCAAAGAGAACACCACTCTCCTGAATTGCTGGGTCAAAAACAGAGGGAATTCGCTCCGGATTGGTGTAGAGAGCGTTTCCAGTCGAAAGAAACGTGCCTGCGGTGCGAATAATTTGACTATTCGTGAGAGCAATTTGAACCGCTTCACCGAGAGCAATTTCTCGAATCGGCAGATTAGTCTTGTCTCGAACAGTAATCGGAGGTCGTGTCGTGACAACTTCTGAGGCCAACGGAGTATCAACGGCAGGGTAGTCAATTTGAGTGGCGTGCCCTCGGTAGTAACTCACGTTTGGTTCGCCGAGATAACTGACATCAGTCCGCGATTGAGCGCAGCCCACACCAATTCCAGCCAGCAATACTGCAGCCAGTCCCCACTTTTTTCGAATCCATCCTCGGTACATCCGCATGAGCGGTCGCTCCCCTCTGACAGATTCCCTCCAGGATCAAGAATTGAATGTGACCCTGTCTCCACATCTCGCGCTGATCTCAGCGTTTCCCTGTAATGACAGCTGTCAGGAACATTCCGGAGGAATATCTGTAGTCGGTGTATCGACCAAAGAACCGTCATAAGATGATCCTTTCCTACAATAGCCATGACCGTCAGAGAGCACATCGAAGGAAAAGTTGGCCCACCTTTCCTATGTTAACGAAATCTTATTCAGTGGTTGCCCTCATCGAGACGCTTGACTGTTTGCCTGGGATCGGAAAAAGTGGAAACATCTACACACAACAGTTTGAAGAACAAATCAACATGTCCCCGTTTTCAGATGAAGCAACGTTGCAAAGAGTCGGAGTGATCGACACGCACACAGGTGGCGAACCGACTCGAATCGTCATTTCCGGTGGACCTGATCTTGGGACAGGAACACTTCTCGAACAAAAAGACCGGTTTCAGCAAGAATTTGACGAGTTTCGTTCAGCAGTCGTGAATGAGCCCCGAGGGTCCGATGTCATGGTCGGTGCTCTGCTTCGACCGCCTGTCAAACCCGACTCCATCGCGAGTGTCATCTTTTTTAACAATGTTGGTCCACTCAACATGTGCGGTCATGGCACAATCGGTGTTGCCGTGGCACTTGAATACCTCGGGCGAATCAAACCGGGCCAGTACCATCTCGACACACCTGTCGGCACTGTGACGTTCGACTTGGTTGAGAAGAACAAAGTCAGGATTCAAAACATTCCAGCGTATCGATATCGCAAAGATGTTGAAGTTGAAGTCGAGAAACTCGGGAAAATTCGCGGCGACATTGCCTGGGGAGGCAACTGGTTTTTCCTGGTGAATGAACATGGTCAGAAACTGACACTCCAGAATGTCGAGCATCTCAGAGAGATCACCTTGAAAATCCGTGAGGCGCTCCGAGCTAACGGGATCACCGGCAACGGTGGACAGGAAATCGACCACATCGAACTTTTCTCCTCTCCAGAAGATTCAAGCAACGACAGCCGTAATTTCGTTCTCTGCCCTGGGAATGCCTATGATCGTTCACCATGTGGGACGGGAACCAGCGCGAAGCTTGCCTGTCTCTATGAGGACGGAAAGCTTGCCTCTGGTGAAATTTTTCGTCAAGAAAGTATCATCGGCAGCCTGTTTGAAGGTTCCATCACCGAACAAG
>DAOUPA010000319.1 GCA_030626405.1 Planctomicrobium sp. | reverse complement strand
GTTCCGTAGTGCACGCCTTTTCTCTGAACAAACCAACAGGTAGTGACAGCAGTATCGAAAACCTCGCCTCCCACGGGTAGTTGACTTTTTGTTTTCCGAGATGGCAATCTCGCTCTCGTCCATCTGGTAAATTCCTCAGTTGCCGATCCGGGTTAGTCAGAAACCGGAAAACCAACGTTTTTCGACACATTCGTTTCGCTGCCGGACCAATATCAACCAACTCGATCATCCTACGAGATAGTCTCCATTCGAGACTTTTGTACGACCTCTGACCCAAGTCGTCGGAGAATACTTGGCTTCACTCTTTGACATCTGCAGAGGAACACGATGACGGAGAATGATTTTCGAATCGGTAGCCGATGTTCCGGATCGTCGTGATGAGTGTTGCTCGTTTGGGGTCAGGTTCGATCTTTTTGCGAAGCGTGTTGATGAATCGATCAACGCTTCGAGTGGTGACAAAGAGGTCATCGCCCCAGACTGTCCGAAGTATTTCGTCACGGGTCATCGCCCGACCCGGATTTTGTGCAAACAAGGCCAACAGATTGAATTCCTTCGGTGTCAGCGGTACCTCGACTCCATCACGGAGCAGTGTGTGCGAGTTCATGTGAAGTTCGCAATGACCGAATCGATAGACTTTTAGTTCCTTCTGGTGGCGGCGGCGCAGGAAGGCCGCGGCCCGCGCCAGCAATTCCTTGGTACTGAACGGCTTGGTGACGTAGTCGTCGGCTCCAAGATTCAAACCCAGAACGATATCCGATTCCTGGCCCTTGGCTGTCACCATGATGATCGGCATGTCGAGACCGTTTTCTCGGACTTGACGGCAAATCTCATAACCGTTGATCCCGGGCAACATGATATCGAGAATGATCAAATCGACTTTCTGACCGAGCGCTTTCTGCAAACCTTGCTCGCCATCGGCAGCCGACTCGACAACATAGCCACTGTACGCAAAGTTATCGCGCAATATCTGCAACAACGTTGCATCGTCTTCGATAATCAGGACCGATTCTGTCGTCATGGTTTTACTGCTGTCCTTTGCTGTCGGCCTGAATTGATTGATTGCGATGATTCGAAATATTTCCTGTGACCGGCAGCGTCACGGAAAAAATGCTGCCACGGCCTGATTGACTGGAAACTTCGACAGAACCGCAATGGGCTTTGACGATGAATTGCACGATACTCAATCCTAATCCGCAACCACCAGCGCGTCGCGAAAGGCTTTGATCCACCTGATGAAAACGATCAAAGACCCGCTTGGCCTCGTGGCGCGTGAGACCGACGCCGTTGTCTTCGACTTCCAGACGGACTCGACCATGATCGCGGCAGGCCCTGAGCGTAATCTGCTTGTTGCTTTCCGTGTATTTATGCGCGTTGTCCAGGAGGTTGACCAACACTGTCACCAGCGCCTCTGCATCGCCAGTGATGGTGGGGAGATCGTCGGCAATCTCGATGTCGAGCCGGCTCTCGGACCCGTTGAATTTTTCGCTGACCGCTTCAACCGCGGCGGTTATGATCTTCTCAACGTCCACTTCGGAAAACTCAAATGCTTCCTTATTCCGTTCCATCCGCGAGAAGGCCAGGAAATTGTCGATCAGCCGACTTAACCGTTCATTTTCTTTAGCGGCGAGTTGAAGATATTCCCGGTGTTGTGCTTCATCATGGTATCGCCCCTCCAGCAACGTTTCGATCAAGGCACGAATCGAGGCCAGCGGCGTTTTCAATTCATGAGAGACCGTGGCGATCAGATCGTTGCGAAGTCGAGTGACGCGGATCTGTCGGCCGATGTTGCGAGCGACGAATCCGGCCAGGGCGACCATCGCCAGCACAACCACGATGCCGCTGTATAGATACATCGCGATCCGACTGTTGGCGGCGGTTCCAATAGGATCCTGATCGTCAAGCCATAGACCCAATTGCCAATCGGGAAGGTACTCGCCCGCGGAACCGGTCAGAAATGCTTCGGGATGTCGTGACTTTCCGTGACGTGGTATCAACTTGACGCTCGCGTCAGGAATCGCCAGTTCGGTTTCAACGAGCGACTGCATCTCCTTGAAGATTCTCTCTTCTTTGAACAGGACAATGAGTCGCGTTGATCGGTCCAACAGCGGCAATTCCCATATGTCGTCGAATCCGCTGTGTTGAAAACGGTGACCGTCATTCGAACGCGGGTTCGCCTGGCGATAATCCAAATAATCCGCGGCGAGAGTCTCAGCTGCGAGCGTTGAAAAGTCCGGGCAGTCGGGAACAATCTGGGGCAACTGCCGCATCAGGAAACGGCGTTGACTCCCCGGCAAGGGAGGGTCGCTGTAATCCTCCAGCCGAACAACAAGTGTTTCGAGGGTTGTCTGAAAGTCGCTCCCGTTGGAATCAACCATGAGTTCCAATGCTCGGAGTTGTGCGTCTGGAAAGAGAAAACGACCCTGTTGGTCGATCGCATTACGGTACTTTGTCTGGGCAAGTTTTTCGGTCAGAATCTCAAAGGCGGCCTGTTGCTGACCGCCCTTAACGAGACACCGCGCCTGGGATCGCAAGGCTTGGGCTGCGGTGTTCGCTGAAGATCCTCTGTCTGCAAGACTCAGGAACGCATTGGCTGCTGCTTGGTAGTCCTGTTCCTGAAATTCCAGGGCCCACGCCAGATGCCATTCGGGCGACGCGCTGATTTGGTCAGTCGTCTCAAGACTCGGATTGCGTGGATAGGCCACCTGTCCCGAAGCGTCATAGACGATCACACTCTCGGTGACTCCAGAGCGGACCAATTCGGCAAAAATCTCTGAGGCTGACCTGTCGGGGGCGATCCCCTTCAGAGCGGCCTCCTTTTCGTGCCAATAGCCATCCAGCCGTTGGCGGAGCGTCTCGAGCTGACCTTGGTACACCGCCGTCAGCCGCCCCTGCACAGCCAGTTGCTCATTGCGCATGGCTTCGGTCATGAACCACAGCACGCAGGCTGCCGGGACCGCGACCGCCACCAGTAGCAGCAGCACAAGTGGCCACGTGCTCTGGCTTTGTCCCGTCCAACTTGTCGACAACCTACGTGTCATGAAATTCTTGCCTGTCATCGCTTCCCATCTGAGAGTCACTTAAAATCGATGTGCAGCATCGGTGCGTTTCGCTGACCATCGCCTCCGTCGAATGAAATCGCGTCTCGTTCTCCAGATCCAGTGACGATCAGCACGAGCGAGTTCCCTTTGTGCCAATTTTCGTGGGCAACGACTTCCTGAATAATTGAGGAGAGATCCGGTGTTTGCTGTTTTTCTGCGCGTTCGCCCACGATTCCCCAAGGTCCGGGAACCCATTCCACGGATGACTTGGTCTTTTTGCGGGACGAAATATTGTGTTGGGCTTCCGTGAAAGGGGCTGCATTGTCGGTCAACTCCGCACGAATTTCCAGATCCGATGGGCCTGCGGAGTCGTTCCCCGATTCCTCTGCAGTGAATTGCAGGTAGGCGTTTTGAATGCGAGCACCTTTGGGGATTTTCATGTTAGTGAATCGTACGCCAACGAAGTAAGTTGGCGCGACTCCCGCTTCCTCACCCTCTCCCAAGTCAATATCCCCACTGTCCAATGTCATCAATCCTTGTCCCAGTTCTTCCGCGTCGTCTTCGGATCGAGTGATGAAGTAGTTCCCTTTCGGCGGATTTGGAAATTTCACCGACGGCACAGCAAGTTCGGGCAGAAAATTCTGTAGTACTCTGAGTTCCTGATCGGGGAGGCTTGAGACAACAAAAGCGATTTGTTGACCGTCAGGATGAATTCGCAATTCCTGAGTCGAGTAGCTCGATTTGGATCCACGACCAAGTTCTGTGGGGAGTGTGTCGACGAGTTCGGGCTTGCCGCCCTTGGCGGCGATTCGCCACAACTCGGGCGATTTTTGGCCTGCTTTCAGAAACAACAAGTGGTGACTATCAGGCGTCCAAGTCACTCGCCATCTGATGTCGGCTGAAAATCCTTTCCTGTTCTTGAGGATGTTCTGTGGATCCTGAAATTTAAGCAACTCACGCGGCTCGCCGCCAGCTGTTGGGACAATCCACAGCGAGTTTCTCGTCCCAACGAGCAGACGTTGACCATCCGGTGAGATGGCGAAATTGCAAAAGCCGGCTGCACCCTCCGGGTTGCGGCAGATTTCTGTCTCTTCACCCGTTTGCAGATCCTGCTTCATCACTCGCCAGTGTGTGCGTCGCTCGCCCCTTGGAGCATTAGGATTGAAGTGAACGTCGCCAAAGAAGACGACTGTTCCGTCAGGTGAGTATTCTCCCCACGACGCATTATCGCCTTCCACTCGTTCGCCATACGATCGAAGTTGCCAATCGACCTTACCGGGGTTCAATTTGAATGGATCGAGTGCACCCGTCTCCATGTCGACTTGGAACAGAGCAAACTGTCCAGCTTCACTTCTGCCTAACATCAGTGCCGAGCCACCATCTGGATGCATGCGAAGCCTGGGCAACGATCCACCGGCACTGTACCTGGGACTGATGGTCACTTCACGTTCGTGTCCCGATTCCAGAGACCGGACGATAATCTTTCCAGGACCGTACCGGAATCCCTGGTCCGACCGTTCATGCATTGGCGCAACGTAATAAGCCAGGGATTTTCCGTCAGGTGAGAACTCAGGTGAAATGGCTCTCTGATTCGCGTGCTTGGGGAGCGGTTTCGGTGCTGTGATGAACTTGTGATTGTCGGGATCGATTGTGGCGAGATAGACATTTTGGTGAAGTCCTCTCCCGGTGATACTGGAGAAGTAGAACGAACCATCTTGAGTGAAGCGACCTGTCGTGACTCGCCCCGTGGGATTCATGCGATTCTTGATGAGTTGAGGCAGTCCTTCTGGTTGGCCATCAATGATCTGGACCGCCCAGACGTCATCTCCAGAGTCTTTGTGATCGCTGCGAAACAGCAGCGTCCGGCCGTCTGGAGCCCAACCCATCAATGAGTCGTCGGAGAGATCTTGAGTCACGGAGATCTCCGGACTCCCGTCGACGGGCAACAGGGCAATGTCCCCTTGATCGGAGTTGCCGACGTCAAAGTCATATGCGATGTAGCGACCATCTGGGGAGATGCTGATGTGGCTGGAATACCCTTCGCCTAACGACTTCAACTCCTTGTATGTCCCGTCGGCCACGGAGACCATCACAATTCCGACCGTGAGATCTTTTTGTTCGAGCCTCCCGACGATCTGAGTTCCGTCTGGAGACCAATCCATCGGGGATATCCAACTGACTTTCCCCTCTGGATCAAAGACAACCCTCTGTCGGGAACCATCAATGCTGATGATTCGTAGTTCTGCGGTTTCGTCCTCAGCATGATAGGATTTATACGCGACCGACTTGCCGTCCGGTGAGATGATTGCGGAATGACCTCCTGATCGGTAGAACCTGCTTCCAACTGACGTCGTCGAGTCCAGAGGTGTTGCGAACTGCGCGAGCTTACGAACATCGCCAGTCTTCAGGTCACGGACAACGAGGTTTGAGTGATTGTCGCTGAAGACAAAATCACGGCCACTGGGAGAGACTGCCAACGTCCCCTCACTCCCAAAGGGCCATGGATAAGTACAAACCAAACGAGATGGATCCTGCGTGGTGCCATCAGAGTGCGCTGCGTGGCCCAATGCGATCAGCAAACCATGGGACTGTTGGATGAGCAACGATTGATCGGGGAAATCCTTGATCAATTTTTCAAACGCTGCGGCAGCCTCTTTCTTTTGCCCCTTTTTCAAATAGCACATTCCGAGTCGGAACTGAGCCTGAGCCAGATGCGGTCGGTTGGCCTTCCCGTCAGCGAGGATCTGCTGGTAGATGTTGATTGCGGCCTCCAAATTTCCAACAGTCTCTTCTTGGTAGACTCCCTTTTGCAAGCGATCCCCAACCGTTTCCGCACGCGCTGTTGGCGTCAAGGCCGTCCCAAGAATCAGAGCAACCGCGATACAATGTTTCGTATGCATAACTTTAGCCTTCCTTCAAAAAACATCTTAGTGCCACAAAGTCGTGAAGGTATTCTATGAAACGAATGTTACGGTTTTGTTACGGTTTGGTACGTTTTTGATCTTTCTCTACGCGTCGTTTGGTTCAACGACAATCCAACCCAGGTAGAGATTCGGCTTCGCGAGTCAACGATTGTCTTTTCAAATCGTACGTTTCGGTGGTTCGGTCAAGAACCGACGTTTTTGACAGAGTTCGCTGGTGCTGTTCCGAATTCTCATGTTTTTTTAATCCCTTTACCTCTTCTTGAATTCAGTAATTTTATCAATATTTGGTTTCCCGAAGTTCGTCGCGTTGTATTCTGAAGGGCATGACCGATGTGACAAACATTCTGGTACGGATTGAGGAGGGCGACACGTCAGCCGCGGAGAAGTTGTTGCCGTTGGTGTATGAGGAACTGCGAAAGCTGGCGGCTGCCAAACTTGGCAACGAGAAGCCTGGACAGACATTGCAAGCAACGGCTCTGGTTCACGAAGCATACTTGCGGTTGGTTGATGTCGAGAAGGCTCAACATTGGAACAGCCGAGGGCACTTCTTCGGTGCGGCTGCCGAAGCCATCCGAAGGATTCTCGTCGAAAATGCGCGTCGAAAAGGTCGGCCAAAGCATGGCGGTGATCGAAAACGCGTTGATCTGGAAGAATCGGTTCTTCTCACCGATGATCGGGCCGTTCAACTTTTGGCTCTTGAGGAAGCGATTGTAAAACTCGTAGAAGAATCTCCCGAAAAAGCAGAGTTGGTCAAGCTGCGGTATTTTGCTGGTCTGACTCATCAAGAAGCAGCAAAGGCACTCGGCATCTCGCGCGCAACTGCGGATCGCTACTGGGCTTATGCGAAGGTTTTCCTCTACTGCGAGATGGAGGATGCTACGGTTTCTTAAAAAAACAAAAAGACATGAGGCATTTCCGGTAAAAACTCGCACTGTCCTATAGGAAGCAAATGGGAAGTCACAATATGAAACCGGGACAGCTTAGCATCGACTCGATTTTTCTTGCTGCCGTAGAAAAACCGGCTGGCGAAGAGAGGGCAGCGTACCTGGATCAAGCGTGTGGCAACGACGACGACCTAAGGAAACGAGTTGAACGGCTATTGCAAGCTCAATTGAACTTAAGCAGTTTTCTCGAATCTCCGGCTCCAGAGTTCAGTCCTACCCTTGACCACCCCATCACCGAAAAAGCTGGCACCGTCATCGGCCCCTACAAACTTCTCCAGCAAATTGGAGAAGGCGGTTTTGGTGTCGTCTACATGGCCGAACAGACTGTACCGGTTGAGCGGCGGGTCGCTCTGAAGATCATTAAGCCTGGGATGGATTCTCTGCACATGATTGCCCGATTTGAGGCAGAGCGGCAGGCGCTGGCTCTGATGGATCACCCGAACATTGCCAAGGTGCTCGATGCCGGTGCGACGGAGTTGGGACGTCCTTATTTTGTGATGGAACTCGTCCATGGAGTCTCCATCACCGAGTTCTGCGATGAGCAAAAACTCTCAAACCAACAGCGGCTGGAATTATTCGTCGAGGTCTGCCGGGCGGTGCAGCATGCCCATCAAAAGGGAATCATACATCGGGACCTCAAGCCGTCCAACATTATGGTCACGATGCACGATGACAAGTCGGTACCGAAAGTGATCGACTTCGGGATCGCCAAAGCCTTGAGCGGGAAACTGACGGAGAAAACGGTCTATACCTCTTCTGGTCAGATGGTGGGGACTCCGCTGTACATGAGTCCGGAACAGGCCCAAATAAGTGGGCTCGATGTGGATACACGGAGCGACGTCTATTCGCTGGGAGTGCTAATGTACGAGTTGCTCACTGGTATAACGCCGTTCGACAAGGATACTCTTAAGAACGCTGGCTACGATGAACTCCGCCGCATGATCCGCGATGACGATCCACCCTGCCCGAGTGCGCGGATCAGCACGCTCAACAAAGAGCAGCTTTCCACGGTCGCCGATCACCACAAAGCCACCGCGTGGAAACTGAGCCAATCCCTCAGCGGCGAATTGGATTGGATAGTGATGACGGCTCTCGAAAAAGACCGTACGCGGCGGTACGAATCTGTGAGCAGCCTCGCCGAGGACATTGAAAACTATCTCCACGATGAACCGGTCGAAGCCTGTCCGCC
>DAOUPA010000765.1 GCA_030626405.1 Planctomicrobium sp. | reverse complement strand
GAGGAACCGTCATACGTGGCGAATAAATGGTGCCATTGCCCGCCTGACAATGGATTGTTTGACATGACTTTCAGGCTATGATGATCTGGTTTGCCAAGATTAAATTTGTGTATGAAGTTTGTTGAAAAAAGAGTCTTCTGACACCACAAATTGAATCCACGAATGTGGTTGTCAGCATCAAAAGTGCCGAGCAAAGCAGCATTTTGTTTTTCAGTCTCACTCCGAAACCACCCTCCATAAGAAAACGTGTCTGTGTGCTCAGGATTAAACACGGGACCACAATCGAACCGGCCACCTTTACCATTCAGCCTCACAGCGTTACCAACAACACCGGGTACCCATTCCGGCTGGCCTGTTCCTTCGACTACATACACCGCGATTTGTTGCTCATTCACGGCATTCGCCGTTTCAGTGCCTTGCGTTTCGTCAAGCTGGTAATGGGCTACCAACCCGTCACTCAGAGATGACACTAATTCCGTTGGTTGCTCAGAGAGCTTGCGTTCCCAGGCAGCCTGCCGCTGTGGGAGTTCCTGTTCGGCCACAGCAAGCTGTTGCCGAATCTCTTCGACTTCGAGAGTCAGTTCAGCAACGCGGGATATCTGCTTCGGTGATAACTGCAGCTTGACTTTAGATAAATCCGGTAATGTTGTGTCCCATTGTCGTAAAGTCCACGAGGCAGAACCGTGGATGCCGGGGTCTGGATCACTCATGAACAACGTTAGCAAATGATCGGAAATGCGACTTCGATCAGTCGGTGAAATTCGATCTAGATCCAAACCTCCGAGGCTCTGAATTAACGCCCGTCGAATCGAGACGTCCTCTTCGATCAGCAACTGTGCTGCAAGCGTGTTAGGATCAGTGCCGAGCTTGCCCAAGTGGTGAATAATGTAACTTCTCAGCGATGGGTCAGGCGTAAGCTCCAATGATGATCGCATCTCACCGACGAATCCGAGATGTAGAAGCGCCACCGCTGCCAGTGATTGCTTCCTCCAGTATGCGTCTCGAGGTTGCTGGTCTTCGTTCGAGATATGATCATTCGTTTTGTCGAGATGTTCGGGTAATGGAGCCTGCATCTTGGTGATTAATCTTTTCTTGACGAAAGCGGAGGGCGGCTTGAGGGGAGTGATGAGATGAGCGAACTCAGCTAACTCGTCAGCGACCAAGATACATTCGACCAGCTTTTCAGGCTGGTCCTTCAAATAGACAGACAATGTATTCGCAGCTGTTTCCCGTTGTCGTATCGAATGGCTGCGGTCGGCGTGAATTGCAACGAGTAGTCCCGTAATCTGCATTCGTGCTGGTTGGAGAAGCTGCAGCCACTGTCCAAGATCGACGGACGAAACGCTCGTCGTGAGGTGGGTTGCAACAAGGGGAGCGAGTTGCCCCCACCTTTTATCGTTGGAAGCGTATTCCGCCAATGTGGCTGCCACTTGAAAACGAGTTACGACCTCCAGTTCCTCATCGAGTGCACGCTGCCACAATGCATCCGTCACCGAATTTTTGTGAGGTGCCAATGCTTCGCGCAGGGTGGGCAACTGTTGCAGCGAACAGACGGTCAGTTGTTCTCCAAGGAAGTTTAGCTGAGTGTCATCAACCGGAAGCAGGGCGAGAGCAAGATGCAGTTTTGCAGAGGAGCCATCAACGGTCTCAGCAATTTTCGACCTGAGTATCGGATTTGCCAAACCACGGTCATCGTTCATTTCGGAAACAATGGCCGGAACCTGAGCGATCTCAGCCGTTAACAACGAGTCGACAAGATCAGAAGTGTGTGTCGCCCGCTGTTGCTCATCGACTTGTCGCCAAATTGCGGACCCCGTGAACATTGTCACTGCAAGCAGCAGCGATGCTGTCACACCACGTTTCGTCTGGTGCCGACTTGTGCGTCTCATCTTTTTCCGCTGCGAGGAGGTCCAGTTTTTCTTTTCCGTGAACCACTGGATTTGAAACCACTGT
>DAOUPA010000145.1 GCA_030626405.1 Planctomicrobium sp. | reverse complement strand
GGAAGGTCGGCAACGGCTGAAAGTGTTTGCCACGTCAAAACCAGGGACAACTGTCATGGAATTAAAGTCGGTCGTCTTGACGAAACATTAGATCACTTTTCGGATTGGTGTTCGCGTTCTGCCTCGTGGAGACAAGCGTTTACACTGTTGAAAAACGTTTTTTACGGGCACAGGAAAGAGCAATTTGCTCTAGAGCATTTACTCAAACTGCCGTGTCACTGATCTGCATTTCACTGTGCTACAAATGGCCCAACGTATTGCGTCCTGCGCAAATTTCAGCAGATTGATAATAACTCCCTCATTCGCGCGGCATGAAATATCAACTGTGGAAGAAAAGAGAGGATGAACTTTTTCCCGCGCCCTGGTATGACGCTTCGTTCATAATCACCCTTGTCCCTCAATCCCTAGACCCTTGACCAAGCGGCTCATTTGGAACATCTTCTTTGGTTGCGGCATCAAAGCCGCGCCAGGACTATCTCATATAGAGAAATTCTTTGAGGTTGAAAATCGCGTGCGCCAAGTCGGTCCATTCCTGCTGCTGTACAACTGGTGATCCCAAGTTCTTTCGGTCACGTTCCAACTCCGCATTTCGTGTTCTTGCTTTATCGAGTTGTTTCGCCTGCACCGGAGTTAAAGCGGCAAGGACATCTCGCTCTGATACGAATGAACTCGCTCCGCTGGCAATGGCTTTGATTTCGTCTGGTTGAAGCGCTCTGTCGTAGAGACGTGCTTCCAGAATTTTCCCTGTCAGCATACGGTTCCCACCAGGGCTGCCGTGTCGCAGGCCCAGCAAAATCTGCGCTGCTCCCGCCTTGAAGATGGCTGGGTTGGCCTTGCGGTATGGCTTTCCATAAGGGGCACCGTTTCGAAATCCCTGAATCGTTCCATCGCTTGCGTATGTGATGGCGATATGGACAGGCTGCTTGATCGCTTCAGTCTCCGCAGTTCCACCGAAGTCTTGCGTGCGAGCAAAGTTGTCCGAACCTAGCAACCAGTGTCGCGGTTGCTTTTCTCCGAAAACGATGGCATCAAAGACGACGCCAGACAAGTCCTGGACCGTCATGATACCGCCGCCGCGTTGGTCGAGATTACTCAACTGTACGAGGGCTTCAAGCGTTTTCGCTTTTAGCTCAACTTCGAGCGGCACCGATGCGAAGTAACTTTTCCCATCGAGGATCAGCGCACCATCTTCAACTCGCGCATTCCCTTTCGGTTCGCCGTGCAAATTGCCGATCTCATCCTTGAAATTGCCTTCGAATCTCCATTCCGCAATTGGTGCGGCAATCGGAGTCCCAACAGTATGGTGAGTTTGCTTTTTCGCCATGAGACGTTTTCGTACTGGCGAAACGATGGCATCGATGAGATGATTTTGTGCGGCAATCTCGTGATTCAATTGCTCGTGTGTGCGACGGTCGGTGTCGTATTGCTTTCGCAGTTCAGACAGGTACCCCGCTGCTGTGAGCAATTCTTGTTTAGCTGGTAGACGACCCAGTGCTTGCTCGAACATGATCTGAATCCGGGCCCCCTCATTCTTCTCGCCACTTGACCGGTTCGCGAGTAACTGTGCTGAAGAAATGACAAACGCATCGTTCAATAACGTGAGCGACTGAGCCGGAACGTTCGTTGAATCACGACGACCTTTTGTGGCTGCCGGAACAGGGAAGTCAAAGGTTTTCAGAAATGGATTCAGTGAGTTTCTGCGAACAGAAAGGTAAATGCTCCGACGCGGGTGATTTGTTGAATTGCCGGTCGGTGGTCCGTACATCGTTCGGTCGATTTGCCCTGAATTTGCGAGAAGTGAATCTCGAAGAACTTCACCTTCCAAGCGACGAATGTTGGCGTGTGACAGCAGCCGATTGTCCGGATCATTTTCTTGTGCGAGATTTGATGGTCGCGAATCGAGTTGCCAGGTTTTTGACAAGAGAAGGTGGCGGATCATGCTTTTCATCGACCAGTCTTGTGCCTGCATTCGCACCGCAAGATCGTCCAGCAACTCTGGATGAGATGGCTTCTCACCCAGCTTGCCGAAGTTGTCAACGCTGCGAACCAATCCAGCCCCGAACAAATAGTGCCAGATGCGATTCACAACGACCCGGCGAGTGAGCGGATTGTCTTCGCGAACGACATCGTCTGCGAGTTGTAATCTTCCGCTGTTGCTCGCTTCATAAGGCGAGTCGTCAATCGCTTCCAGAAACCGTCTCGGGATCTCTGCCCCTGGCTGGCGATGATTTCCTCGAATGAACAACGCCTGATCAACGGCGTCTGCTTCAAGTAGTCCCGGCACACGATTCGACGCCTTCAACCGGATTTCAATTTCCAGATATTTCAGAATGAGTCCATCAAGCCTGGTCTTCGATGCCTCTTCGATTTCCAGAAGCCCAAGCTGGCGAGCCTCTTCAATCAGCTTGACCTGTGAATCGGCGGCACGTTGAGTTTGCCAATCTTGAATGGAGGCTTTGAGAGCGTCGGCGTACCGTGACGCGAGTTGCTCTGGAGTCTTGGATGTTGTTCCGGAAAGGCGATTAAAGACTTCACTGTATGCCGATGCGTCCACCGGAGGTTGGAACGTTCCTTTCGGTGCAACGACCACTTCCCGAACCCCAAACCATGACCGTTCAACGTTTTTAGCCAGTACTGCGGAATCGGCGGCAGTGGTCAGTTCGATGTGAATTTCGTCGCCTTCCCAGTAAGCAAGGTCGTACTTAACCCAATTCCACTTTCCATCTTCGAGGGAAGTCACCGGATAAACAGTTCCATTTCGCGGATAGTTTTGAACGGCGTAGCGAACGAGTGCCTGCCCATTTCCAATCACTCGAATCCAAAGTTCATTTTCTCCTTCTAAAGGAAAGTGGGGAGACGAATAAACGTTACGATGCTTTGTGGAGAGTAAATGCGAGTAAACACCTCCTGACATCAACGGACCGATCAAGTTTCCTGAGAGAGGAATCGTAAAGTTTCCCGGCAAAGTCGGCTCGCCTGCGGTTCCATTTCCATGTGAGAACCATTGCCGGGCATCTTCCGGATTCGTCAAGTTCCAGTAGCGACTTCCTTCCGGAACTTTTGTTTGAGTATTGCCCTGCTTCGCAAGCTCACCAAGCCGTTCCGGGTTTTCACGAGCAATGAAAAACGGATGCAGCAAGTGATCGGTCTTCTTGAGTTCCTCAGCAGTGACGGTGGCAACTTGTTTTTCGATGCGGCTTTCGATGTCGTTGAGTGACGCCAGCCAGGACGAGGCCAGCGACTGCCTCATTTTCGTTTTCAATTGCTTCAATTCTGCTTGACTTTGGAACTGAACCTCCGGTGGATTGATATCGATGATGCCCGGGCGCGTCGACCCAAGGATGCCAAACAGGGCGTAGTAATCGGCCTGACTGATGGCGTCGAACTTATGGTTGTGACAACGAGCGCAAGAGACTGTGAGGCCAAGAAACGCTTTCGAGAAAACGTTAATCTGATCGTCCGTAAAGCGAACCTTTTCATCCAGTGCATCCGTCGGAGCGAAACCATGGAAGCACATCCGCCAGTGGGCAGGACCAATCGCGGATTCGTTGATAGCAAGTTCAGTATTGATTCGCGGATCTGGGAGTAGATCACCTGCGATATGCTCGCGGACCAATTGGTCGTAGGGGACGTCATTGTTAAAAGCACGAATCAAGTAGTCGCGGTACTTCCAGGCGTGCGGAATTGCCGGGTCGTGTTCACTGCCATGCGTTTCAGAGTACCGAACCAAATCCATCCAGTGCCGCGCCCAGTGTTCACCGAATGCGTCTGAGTTCAGAAAATTGTCGACCAGATTTTCGTAGGCATTTGGTGAATTGTCGCTGAGGAATTTGTTGGTTTCTTCCGGTGACGGTGGAAGTCCTCGCAAGACAAAACTCAGACGGCGAATGAGCGTCCGTCGATCCGCAACCTGAGCTGGTTCCAGCTTTGCATCCTCTAACTTAGATAGAATGAACAGGTCAACAGGATGGCTGGACCATTTATTGTTTTTGACTTGTAGAACACCCGGTTTCGTAATCGGCTGGAAGCTCCACCATTTTTTTCTTTCTGCGAGCGTGTTCTCCCACGTCTCGACATGAGCACCTTCGGCCTCTTTCGGAGGATGACTCCGAGGATCAGGTGCGCCCATTTTGATCCATTTTTCAAAGTCGGCAATTGTTTTCTCATCAAGACGGTCTTCGTCTTGTGGCATCTCAAGGTCTTCGACTTCATGCCGCAGAACTTTGAGAAGAAGACTCTTGCCGGGAACCTTGAAATTAACAGTCGCCCCGGACTGCCCACCTTTTCGCAGTGCCTGACGGTAATCGAGAACAAGCCCACCTTCGGCGGTATCGACGCTGTTGTGGCAGCCTTCGCATTTTTCAACCAGAACTGGACGAATCTTCGATTCAAAAAAATCCAACTGATCCGCAGTGATCACAGGTTCCGCACCATTCACTGGCAACGCAATCACGCAAAAAAGAACCAGCCATCTCCAGGAGGTACTCATCACTCTCGTCCACTCCAATATCGATACAGTCATTTCACTAGGGTAACTGAAATGAAACTCATTGAGAACAGTTCGTTCCGAATGAGAATAAACGAGGTGGATTCACTCTGATCGGATGAAGGCAATGATATCCGCCACATCCTGCGGAGTGTGGTCTTTCTCTAATCCTTCAGGCATAAATGAGCGGCCGGTGTTCACGATTTGTTCGATTTCGACGCGTAATAGTGTTTCAGATTTTCCATCGGGCCGGATCAGTTTCAAACTGGTTGCAGTCTCTTCGATGATCAAGCCGCTGTGAACCTTGCCATCCTTTGTGGCGATGGAATAGCCGCGATACTTTGCTTCCGCTGCGGCGTTAGGATCGAGAATCGCGGTGAGAAGATAGTCATCCGGTTTCGCTTTGAGCGTCGCCAGCTTCGGGCCGAAATCGTTTCCGACATCAAGATGCTTGTGGCAGCTGCTACAGACTTTCGTGAAGAGTTTTCGACCGTTGAGTGCATTACCATTGAGTGAAAGCGCGGGGTGAAAAGCTTCGAGAACTTCGTCTCGCGAAGGGCGAGCAGGCTCCGCTTTTGTGATTTCCTGAAATCGACTTTTGATTTTTTCTTGACGATGATTGCTCAACGCGTCTCGCGTCGCGACGCTTAAGTCGCTGAGTGAAATGGTTTTCTTTTCCAATGCCGATAACAAGCTCGCCAAGGCATCAGCGTCGGTGAGGATGACCGCCTGCATTTCGGCTTGTGTTGCAGGAGTTTGCTGTCGCATTCGCTGAATCAGACTCTTCGCCGCATTCAAACGCAGTGCCGTCTCGATGGCTGCAGTAATCACTTGCGGAGGATTTGACGGATCGAGATAACTCAGGGCAATTTCTTCTGGCAAGGCACTTTCGACGAAACTGGCAAGTTTCAAAGCTTCTGGAATCTCTGCAGCTGGTAGCGTTTTCTTTTGAAGACTCTCGGCGGCTTCGTCGATGACGTGGTGGATTTTAGATGCAGTTTGCTTTGGCAGTTTCTTTGAAGCATCTGTGAATGAAATTTTCTGCCGTTCCAAATGCTCTAACGCCGTGAGCAGTAACCGCCTTTTCAGGTCAGCAGACTCGAAACTTGAAAGCGAGTCCCCAAGTTGCGCCAGCCCTTGAACGGTATCATTTCCTATGAGAGTTGCGAGCAATGAGTTGAGCAGTTTTTCGTCGGTGTTCCCCTGTTGGATCGCCGCTACGAGAAGCTGGTCGGCGGCATTGTTCGCAGAGGAGAGAATCGCCGTGCGAATCCACGGATTGTTCGAACTGGTTTGAATGAGTCGCCGGAGAATGTGAAGGCTATCTTTGAGATTTGCATCTCCAGCAGCCAAGGCGAGTTCGAACCGAATACGTTCAGAAGTATGGTTCATCAGTATCAATGGCTGCCATTTGTAGAGTGAATTTGACTCCGCACCCCAAATTCGTAATGCATTGATCACAACGCTTGGATCTGCGGATCGATACAATTTCCGCACCGGCGCCTTGTCTCCAGGAAGTAAAGCCAGAGTGTGTCCAGCCTGGATCAGGCAACGATTGTTTTCGGATTTGTTGATCAGTTCGCGAAGTGCAGATGCGATTTCAACGTTTGATTCAGTGGTTCGTTCGATGATGAGTCGCTGAGCGGTGTCTCGCGTCCAACCATTGGGGCTTTCCAGTTTGGCCACGAGTGATTTCGTGTCGAGCTTGCTAAGGTTTTCGATGGCTGTTGTCGGCGATTCCTTTTTGGAAATCCGATAGATGCGTCCACGATTGTATCCGGCGTACAAATAGAGCTTGGCTTGCCAGGCTTCCGGAATCCATTCAGGGTGTTCAATGACATGTCGATACATGTCACAGACCCACAACGAACCATCCGGAGCTGTCATCAGCCGAACTGGACGAAACCAGTTGTCGGTCGATGAAAGAAACTCTGCCTTCTGTTCGCTCGCATGTCGTTTCCCTGTGAATTCGATCATCGAGGTTTCGACAATCACACGGCTGACAAGATTATGGACCGGCTCGCAGATCAATACCGAACCGTAAACGTCTGGACCAAGAGTGTCGTTGCGAAAGACGGTTGGGCTACAAGCCGATGTAAATCGGTCGAGCGCCCAGAGATCGTTAAAACGATCAAGTGTGCGGCTGGTTGGGTAAACCGGTGGAGCGCGGGCAGGTTCCGTGAGATGGTGTTTCGGCGAAGGAGACGCTACATGCGGATTGCGGCTGAGGTCGCGATCTTCAATCACGAATTGAAAGAGTGGGTAGCTGTTGCTGTTGCCGTACCAGTTTCCGAAGTCGTCGCGGCTGCGACCATACTGGCTGCTACCGCTGACCGGTTCGAGCCTGCCTGATTCGGGATGAATACGACAATCACGACCGGAGATGTTGACTTTTTCGCCAGTCTTGACGCAGGTGATCTCGCGATTGTTCGTTCCTGATGACAGATAAAGCCAACCATCCAAACCGTATTCAAACCCACCAATCCGGTGCTGTGGGTTTGCCTCTTCGAAACCGGAATAGAGAACTTCCTTTTCGTCGCATTTCAAATCGCCATCAGTGTCGCGGGCAAAGATGACATCAGGAGCACCACAAATCAGCACGCCATCCTTCCAGGGAAAAACACCGGTTGGGAATGACAGCTTGTCGAGAAACGTGGTCGCCTCGTCGTAGGTGCCATCTCCATCTTTATCAACCAGAACCTTTATTCGACCGGCAGGCGGACCATCCCAGGGTTCGTGCCGTTCAACCTTCGTGAGGTCTTTTTCCGGATTGCCACGTGGGTAATCACCCATTTCGACAACCCAAAGCCGTCCCTGCGCATCGACCGCAAAGTTGATCGGGTCACGAATGAGCGGTTCCGCTGCAATTACGTCAATTTCGAAACCTTCCGGAATCGAAAACGTCTTTAAGGCATCGTTGGTTGAAAGAGGGACATCCAGTTTCTGCGCTTCGAATAATTCTTTCACACGGCGAATAATGACTTCCTCCGTCCCGGTCGACCAACGCCCAGGGAGAAGGTAATAGATCATCGAAAAGTCAACTTCGTAACCACCTTCGGAACGCATTCGCTCTGGAGCGACATAGCCGAAAACGTCGTTCGCGTACGCGGTCACCCAGACTCGTTCAGGTGAAAGGCCCGAGACAAGTTGCGGCAGCTCCTTTTTGATTCGCAGGGCGTAGTCGACACAAACCTCGCCACCGAGAAAGACCATGGCGAACTCATTGCCGAATCGCCAAACCTGAATCGGCATCGGATACGTCTCCGGTAGGCGTCCCATTCGTTTCTTAGTGTCGATCATCACTTCCGCGTGCCGACGAACCTGTTGTCTCGTACTCTTGAGCGCTTCTCGCATTTCAGCATCGCTGGGGCGATCACTCGGTAACCCTGCATATCCAAATGATGAAGCAGGGGCTGCTGAGATGGCCTTCATTTCTTGTTTCTCATCCGCAAGTCGCGTGACCTCATCAGCGATTTCTTTTCCCTGACGTTGAGAAATTTCAAAGGCATGATCGCGATTTCTTTCCGGATTTGCATCTGCCCCGCAACCAATTGTGCAGAGGGCAACCGCTCCTTCGTTGGCATCTTCTAGAAACTTCGACGCATAGCCAGCCCAGTCTCCGTTGACATTATTGTAGTCTCCACCAAACGTCGTGCAGTGGCAGGCATAATTGAAAATCAGTCCTCTCGTCTTCCCTGTTGCATCAGTAATACGAAGAATTGGTAGCGAATGATCAACAGGTCCATTCGGATTCTCGCCGAAGCCGGTCCAGACGCCGTCTTTGAGTACTCGACGATTTCGGGCGAATGTTGCCGTACCGACCTCTGTGGAGAGTTTCCCGGGTTGCAGGTCTGCAATTGCTTTGTCAACAGCTTTGATGACCTGATCGCGAACAAACGTTGTGTACTCTTCGGTTGAGGCTTTCTCAACTTCTGTCTGCGGAACTGAATAGAGATTGCTGAGCCCGCGACCGATGTGAGGAGCAGTGTGCGAATGCGTGCAACAGATGACGAACCGACTGCGGGGAATATTGTGTTTCTGGTGGACAGCTTTGTGAATGTCCTTGGTCAAAACGCCAGGGAACCCGATGGTGTCGACCGAAATCAGGACATGCAGCCCGTTTTTCCCTTCAGTCGTCATTGCCATCGCGCGAACGAAAAGGTGTTCGTCGATGCCAGCGTATGGCTTGTCGCGATTGCCATACCCCGAAAGCCTGACCGGATTGGTGGGGGTAATGTCAACTTTCGAGAAGCCGAACTCAAACTCCGCCGCAGAGAGCGGATGTGTGAGTAATGATAAGGTCAAGATTGAAACAACAAGAAACCAGCGACGCATGATTGACTCCATTTTGGGTTTCACACATCGTGTCGAATTAAGTGAGTGCCGTCCAGTCTCCGAGATGAATCGTCAGTGCTTATTTCGCTCAACCCAGTACATCCGTGATGTTGCCTTCGTTGTCTTTGATTTCGGTTGGCTCAATGGTCAGGGTGAAGTTGGCAGGATCGTCGAATTTCCAGGTGCCGGACTGTGGTTGCATCTTACTGGAGAGCGTTTCCACCTGCTGGTTTGTCAGTTGGAATTCCGTGAGATGATCCGCCATTGTCATCTGAAAAGCGTTTCCCGGCCGGAAGAGAATTTCGTCTTCCTCACCAACGAGGCGAAACTCACGTTCAAACGGAATTCGGCCGCGCAGTCGCTTTCCTAAAGAGGCAGCCACAATTGCTCCGATCACCAATGTGATCTGGGACGTTTCCGGATCTTGCAGGACACGGAATTCGTTTGAGCACATCACATCGGCTGAAGCTCCTTCTTCACGGGAAAGGCGTTCAACGTGCGATGCAATTTCTTCATCGTTGAGATAGCTTTCTCGCTCGATATCGGTGATGAGAAGCGAATTCTGCTCCTGAATCAATTTCGTGAACCGGCGCGCGTTCCAGCACTGTGTCGCATCGAGTTCGTCTTCGGTGAGACCGACAACCTGTAGGAACTGAACCTTTCCGTTTGGTGTTTCTATGATGCCGAGTTCAGGATCTTCCACAAAAGTGACGGTTCGAATCAGAGTCTCCGTCTCCAGGCAAATTGGGCTATTGAGCGGCAACGTGTGCCCTTCCCCAAGTCCGTTTCCGGACTGGAACACATACCTCGCAAGGTTTTGCAAAAAGTTAACAACCCAGATCGGCGGCTCTGCTTTCTCTGGTGCCGCTAAACGAAAGGTTAATTCGAATCCGAACCCGCTCCATTCAGGATCGTCGGATTCCTTTTCATACAGATCGGAAAACCCGTAAGTGACATAATGCAAGTGCGGCTGCTGATGCAAATTGTGATAGACGCTCACCCCATACAGCGGATCTTCCCCACCAAGATTGAACGGCAAAACCGTCCCCCAATGCATCGGCTCTACGCCTTCGTAAAGCTCATCAAGCGCACCATCGATTGCGTTCCAACCCAAGGCGTTGGTTTCGTCTTCGTCGCTGAAGTCTTCAATCATGGTACTGACTCAGTTCGAGAGCGGAGTGACCTACTTTTATTCTACCCTCGGCTCCAGCGGACGCCATCTTTTCCGTCCTCGATTTCGACTTTGAGTTCGTTCAGGGCATCTCGGATTTTGTCTGCGACGCCCCAGTTTTTGTCTTCCCGTGCTTGCAGGCGAATGTCGAGAATGAGTTGCATGAGTCCTTCGACGAATTCATCGTCGGCGCCGGAACTCTTCTCGACAGGTTTGCGGAAAACGCCAATCAGGTTTGAGAGTTCCTTAAACAACGTCGCCATCGTAGTCAGTTGAGATTTCTGTTCGTCGCTGCACGATTCATCCAATTTGTTTTGACTGATGAAGCCGTTGAGTACGCGACGCATTTCGAATAACATTCCGATCCCGCCGCCGGAGTTGAAGTCGTCGTCCATCGCTTCAAGAAAGCGGTCGCGGAGCTCAGTCAGAGACGCTTTCGATTCGTCCGGTAAGTTCGCAAGATCCGTTGTCTTTTCTCGTTTTGTGGGAGACTCAAGTGCGTAGAAGCTCGCCCCGGTGACGCGCTCGAACGTTTCGAACATCCGGTAAAAGCCTTCCATGCTTTTTTCGGTATTGCTGATGTTCTCCATCGAGAAGTCGATGGGACTGCGGTAGTGCGTGGAGAGCAAAAAGAACCGAACGACTTCCGGATGGTGATGTGCAAACACCGCCGTCTTCACCGATTCTGCTCCTGCGGACCCGGCGAGTTTGTTGGCGATTTGATCATCTTGCGAGGTTTCAGATTTATCGCCATGTTTATCGTGTCCGCCGCCGACTTTGCCGGTGTTCTTGCCGGACTGCATCAACCCGTTGTGCATCCAATAACGGACGAACGGCTTGTCAGATGAAGACTCCGACTGAGCGAGTTCGTTCTCGTGGTGCGGGAACATCAAATCGAGGCCACCACCGTGTATGTCAATCGATTCGCCGAGCAGCTTGCAACTCATCACCGAACATTCAATATGCCAACCAGGTCGGCCCGGTCCCCAGGGACTTTCCCAGGCTGGTTCACCTTCTTTGGAACCTTTCCAGAGTGCAAAGTCGGCAGGGTTGTTCTTGGAATCATTCGCTTCGACGCGTGTGCCAGCCATCATGGCATCGACGCTGCGCCCGCTCAGCTTGCCGTAGTCTTCATCCGAAGTGACGTTGAAGTAAACATCACCGTTCAGCGGATAGGCATGACCTTTATCGATCAAGCCTTGAATCATCTCCTGCATGTCGTTGATGTAATCAGTCGCGTACGGGAAATGATCAATCGAATCGACACCCATCAGATTCAGATTGTCGAAGTAATCTTCCGTCATCTGCTCGGCAAGGGCTTTCACCTCCATGCCAAGTTCAGTCGCTTTGTTGATCAGTTTGTCGTCAACATCGGTAATGTTGATCACAAAAGTGACATCGTACCCACAGTAGCTGAGGTATCGCTTCACGGTATCAAAGATGACTGGTCCAACCATGTGACCGATGTGTGCCGGCTTATATACCGTCGGTCCGCACAGATACATCGAAACTTTGCCTGGCTCGATCGTTTCGAATGGTTCTTTTTCTCGTGTGAGAGTATTGTAGACTCGCAATGACATGCTTGACCTTCCGTGAATCGCGGCTGCTCTGTGGGTGATTTAATGTTGATTTGCAGCAGACGCTGCTTGTCTCATGTATGAAATTGGATGTGAAAGATTCCGATACGCCGGGTAGATTAGCGAACAGAGAAGGCTGGGCCAAGATTGGGTTAAAACAATGGATGTTGATGGATGGAAGGGGTCGAAAATCTTTGGTTCTACGGGATGAATTCAATGTGGACGAAGATTTTTCCTTAATTCGCGAATTGCCTTCTGAGTTGAGAGGCGAAGCTCAATGATTAGAAAGGCTTTGACCTTCTGGTGGAGCCGCAGAGGAAACAAATTCAAATAAGTTTATTCTGGTGATTCGCCGACCAGCGAATTCTTGATAGCAGCAGGTTGCCACGGGCGTTTTTGCGAGGCATCCATTCGCCGACGCTGACCCAGGATTCCTCTGGACTCGCATTCGTGACATTGAAATTCCCCATCAGCGCCACATCGTCCGGTGCGTTGACACCATCTCCGACCAGTGAATGGACGACACGTTCAGTATCGCGAATCAGGCGGCGTCGCTGCGTGTCAACCTGAGCGATCCAGAGCGGGGAACGCCAGCGGAGAACGTTCGTATTTGAGGAATCTTTCCGAGTGTAAACGAGAAAGAGTCCATCGGAATGGTTCAGCCAATGCTGCTGAGTCGTGGACATGGAAATCGCACTGCCATCGTCCCAGGTCCAGGCTGTTTGCGGCGTGTAGTTCACGCCGTCCTCACTGGTGGCAACATAGCCGTTGTCGTCTTCCGCACGGATTGTCATCCAGAATTGACCATTGTGCCGACAGACCGATGGTTCCAGCAAGCCGCGCTTCACTTTCAATTCGAGTGAGTTTCCAACTTCGGCAATGCGGAGTTCTTCGCCGTCGTATTCGCAGCGAACACCGGCAACCATGCGGTTCGCGGCTGTGGGACCGAAGGTGAACGACATGATAATGTCACCATTCGGCTGAACCACTCGTTGACCGCAATTGTTTGTATAGATAAACGCTCCGCGCGGATCGTTCCATTCCAGTATTTTGCGTTGCGACCAAGTCCCATCGCTTTGGCGAATTGCATAGACTGGATATCGCGCGAGTTGATCTCCTCTGGCGAAACGTGGTCCACGATAAAAAACAACATGCCCCATCGCAAGAACCGTTTTCGATTGTGGATGATATTGCGGAACAACGTCACAAACGCCGGCCTGTAAACCTTGGTGATCCTGCACCGGAACGCGACCAAGCGCATCAATCGGTTGCGGATCGGACCAAGTGACGCCGAAATCTTTCGAAGAACTCCACTGGACTGGACCAAAGTAGTCTGAACCACCAATCGACTGAAGCGTCATCAACGCCAGCGGCGATTTCGCCTCACTGGGCACCATGCAAATCCGTGGATGAAACCAGGTCGTGCCGCTGCCGTCCCGATTCTTCCAGATCGTTTGCTGGGTAATGGACTCAATCAGCGACTCTTTTTCCGCTCCCCACGACGGACGCGAAAAAACAGAAGCCGCCGAAAGAGCAGATGAAGCCAGAAATGTTCGTCGTTGCATGGTAGATTCTCAGTTGTTGTCAGTGCCGCCAATTGCCATTAAGTGTGAAAACGTTCGCAGGTACATCTGACCATTTGCGACCGCAGGCGTCGCACGTGTGGCTTCACCCAGATCGATGCGGGCGAGTTCTTTGTATGTTCGTCCGGACTGAATGACAACGCAAATTCCGTCCGCGTCGACGCAGTAAATAACGCCATTCACACAAATCGGAGAACTGAAATAGTTCCCGCCGATCCGTTTCTGCCAAACCTTGTCACCTGTCGCGATCTCGTAGCATGTGCAAATCCCTTTGTCTGCCCAGGCGTAAAGCAGGCCTTCGTAGGCCAGCAGCGTGGGAATATGCGGCACGGAACTGTTGTCGACCCGGAAGACTTCTTCCGCGGTTTTCGATTGAGGCTTGAGAACGACCAAGTGCTTCGGATTACTCACGAACGCACAGTTCGCCATGACCAAACCATCATAAACAATCGGCGAAGCAACCGCGCGTTGGCCTTTGTTGACGTCGAAACTTTCGATCTCCCAGGCCATTTTTCCGGTCATTGCATTGATCGCAGTCACCCCAATCGGCCAGGCAACAAAGATGAGTAAGTCGGGGTTCGACTCTGAGGAATAGACACACGGCGTTGAGAAGTTCAGCCGCCCGCCTGGACGTGGGAATTCCCAAGCCATTTCGCCTGTCTTGTGATTCAAGGCGATCAAAGAACTTTTCTTTGCTGTATCGTTTGCGATGACCAACAGGTC
>DAOUPA010000413.1 GCA_030626405.1 Planctomicrobium sp. | reverse complement strand
TCTCCGGTTTTGCCTGAAGAAGATCCCAGATTTCTCGATCACTCTGAAACTCATCGTAATTGGGGGAACTGATGCGTCTCGTCGCTTCAGAATCAACGGGCACCAGAGCACGAGTCACAGGTCGGAGAGTCACCATGAAAAAGCTTCAAATATAAGGGGTTAACGGGGTCAATGAGGAGTTCGCAGGTCGCGAAATCACGACTTGTGAGCATGTCTTCACGTCGTATCAGGTTTGAACTCCAGATTCAAACCTCAGCAGCCACGGTTCTCAAGAAGAAGCAGGAAGAGCACGGCCTCTTCGTTGCCAGAAACGCATCAATTTCTGTACATTGCAACAGCGCGGAACATGGAGGGTTCGGTCCCTCTTCAAAAACAAGGATGTCCTACCCCAAATCTCCACACGTCCGTATGACTTCCCGGACAAGATTGAAAACCTTCACTGCCAAGGAAAATCGTGATGCTTAACGTCCGTATACTTGTTGCTCTCCTCAGCTGTTTCATTATTCAGACTGCTTCTGCAAAAGACTGGCCGCAATGGCGTGGTCCCAATCGAAATGGCAAACTTGAAGGAACCGGATTGAAGCTGGACTGGACGAAGTCTCAGCCAAAGCATTTATGGACGATTGAAGGGATGGGGAGCGGCTACGCGAGTCTTTCCATCGCCGATGGCAAACTCTACACGACCGGAAACCTTCCAGAAGGTCAGGCGGTCATTTGTGTTGATCTCGATTCACACGAACGAGTCTGGGCAACACCACTCACAGGCAAAGCTCCTAAACATGGTTATCCAGGCTCGCGTTGTACGCCGACGCTTGATGGCGACCATTGTTACGTCGTGACTTCCGATGGTCAGATTGCTTGCTTGAAGAAAAATGATGGAGAAGTTGTCTGGCGTCGTGATTTCAAAAAAGATTTCCAGGGCAAAATGATGTCTGGCTGGGGCTTTGCAGAATCTCCCCTCGTCGATGGCGACTGGGTCATCTGTACCCCGGGCGGGAAAGATACGATGCTTGTCGCCCTCAATAAAAACACTGGTGAAGAAGTTTGGAGAACGTCTGTCTCTGATCTTGGTGACAAAGGAAAAGATGGTGCCGCTTATTCTTCAATTGTGATCAGCGAAGCTGCCGGAGTGAAGCAATACGTTCAACTCGTCGGTCGAGGCGTCATTGGCGTCCGCGCCAGTGATGGCAAGTTGCTTTGGAACTACAACAAGGTTGCAAACGGAACTGCCAACATTCCAACACCTATCCCTTTTGATGACTACGTCTTTGCTTCAACCGGATACGGAACCGGAGCAGTTCTCTTGAAACTCAGCAAGGACGGGTCGGGTGTGAAGGCGACTGAAGAATACTTTCTGAATTCAAAGACATTCCAAAATCACCACGGCGGGATGATTCGCGAAGGTAACTACCTTTACGCAGGTCATCAGCACAACAAGGGGTTCCCGATCTGCTTGCACATTCCTTCCGGAGAAGTGAAATGGAACGGTGACATCCGTAATCAAGATCTCCCGATGTCCGGCTCTGCAGCGATTACTTATGTCGACGGGCAGATCCTCTTCCGGTACCAGAACGGAACCGTTGCACTCGTAGCGGCAACACCGGATGGGTTCGAATTGAACGGGGCATTCACTCCGGATTATCAGGAAGGCAAGACCTGGTCACACCCCGTTGTTGTTGACGGAAAATTGTATCTGCGGGAACAGGACAAACTGATGTGCTACGAACTGTGACAAGGGACTAGCGATCGAGGGGCAAGAGAAAGTCTTTTCACCAGCCCCAGTGGTTCATCGTTTGTCGTCTGAACGAAAGTGAAGACAGCAGGCGGACATCACCGTTTTTAAAGGTTGTTCCCTGAGGGAGCGGCCTTTTTTCACAATGTCAATCGAACTCAAACGTTCATGTTGTACTGATTGCTCGCATTATTTCGGATCACTGACGATCCTCATCGGTAGAATCGCCACCCTAATGCTGGTCATTCAAGAGTAGGGTCCGGAGTTTCGATAGACTTTGATACAGGATGGCTTCATCCTGAGAGGTCAGCTGCGCCTTCTGTTAAGTTGGGAGAGCTGTACTGATCACACTATTTATTTCAATACCGTCGATGGAGTTGCTGTCATGGCACGTTCGCAGTCCCGATCTTCGCGAGCTTTCTGTTTTCAGAAGTTGGCCTTCTGCATCGCCATTTTGACGACGATTCCCGTCCTTGCACAACCAGCGGGACTCGACACTGGTGCCGAACCGGAAAAGGTTCTGGCAATTGAACCAGAGACTGCCAACGATCGTTTCGAAGCGGCTTTGTTGATGGTCAAGCTAGCACGCCTGGAACTCGGGAAGCATTACATCTCAGAAATTTTGGCGATGGATCTGTCAGACGCGGAACTCTTTGCGTTGCGAGACAAACACGGGACAGCCACATTCCTGAGCCTGGCCAACGTGGAAGGTCTGAACCCTGAAGCCAGCCAATTGCTCAAGAGCCTGACTGATGCCGTTTCTAAGCAAACGAACGATCCTGCTTACATTGCCAAGGTTCTTCCGAAACTTGCCGGCTCAGCGCGGGAGAGAGCAGAGGCGTTAACCGAGCTTCGAGCTTTGGGACCGTATGCAGTTCCACCGATGCTGCAAGCCATCGAAAATGAGACAATCAGCCGCGATGTTCTCATTTTTAATCTCGCTAGAATGGGGGAGGAAGCAGTGCCTCCTATTATTGGGGCCTTGTCGTCCCCTTCAAACAAGGTTCGTATCGCCGCTTCTGAAGTTCTTGGCTGGCTGGGTGGGAAGGAAGACACCATCTGGCTGTATGACTCCGCCTTTGCCCCGCAACAACCTCAAGGAGTCCGCGAGACTGCCCTCCGAGCAATAGCCCGCATCCGTTACAACGACCCACAACTTGCAATTCGTGTGAATTCCTACGGCGTTGCGTCAATGATGATTGGTGAATCAATCAAACACTTGTCCAATCAACACCAATGGGAAATGCGCTACGAAGACATGAAGCTGATTCCTGTTTGGAGTTGGAACGCTGAACAGGCAACAGTCGTTGAAACGAAAGCGACTCGTCGGCACGCTTCGGTTTACTTTGCAGAGCGACTGGCTCGCGAGGCTGCGGAAATCAATCCTTCGAACGAAGATGCACCGATCGTCTTACTGGCAGCGAAAATGGTGCGAGACATCGAAGCTGCCGGTTGGGATCAACCGATACCGGCTGGGCCTGGCTCCGCTCATGATCTTGCAGTGACAGCAGGCAGCGATGCCTGCGACCAAATTCTGTCACTCGCCATCGATAACAACATCCCTGCGGCGGCATTGAGTGCTGTTTCCGCCCTCAGCCTCAACGGCTCTCGCTCGAAGTTATCCGGAACAACCGGAAAGCCGGTCATCATTGAATCGCTCGATTTTCCTCACCCGCGTGTTCAATTTGCAGCGGCTGTCACAATTCTTCAATGGGAACCGCAGAAGTCTTTCAAAGGTTCCCGCCGAGTTGTTGAAGTCCTCACTCGAGCGATTCAGGGGAACTCCAAACCAGACGGCGTTGTCATTGACCCGAATGTCCAGCGTGGGTCAATGACCGCGAATTTGTTTGGTGAATTAGGGTACGAAACCTCGATTGCAGTCACCGGAATGGACGGATTTCAAATTGCCGCAGCTAAAGGTGATATCGAACTCGCCGTCTTGCACCCCAATACAATTCGCTGGGGACTGACGCAGACCATCGAAAACCTGCGTGCCGATGCAAGAACCAGAAACTTACCCCTAGTCATCTACGGTCCGTCAAAACTGCGAACTCAATTTGCGACGATTCAAAATCGATTTCAGAATGTTGTCTTTGTAAATGAATCCGTGAAAGCATCCGAAATTTACCGAGAGCTTCATCCAGTGTTGGCTCAGATCTCGCCTCCTCCACAAACGCAAGAACAACGAACAGCGCAGCTTCGAGAAGCGGCGTATTGGCTCCGTTGGATTGCGACGAGTTCTGACTCGAAGGTTTTCCATCTCGCTGCTCACCAGGAAGTTCTCATGCAGGCAACGGGAAATCCTATCGTTGCGGATGATGCTCTGATTGCGCTGGGGGCGATAGCCGTGCCTGCGGTTCAGCAACGTTTCCTTGACCTTTCTGACTCACCGAATACAGAGCCGAATCTTCGCAGACGAGCCGCCCTGCAACTGGCGTTTCACATCCAACGTTACGGTGTGTTGCTCACGCCTGCAGAATTGGATCGGCTGAAAGTATTGGCCTCCGGCGACAATGCTCCCGAACTCCAGACGGCGCTCAGCAGCGTCCTCGGATCACTCAAGAGCGGACCAGCAGCAATTCGAAAACTGATCTTGGATGCTCCAACTCCATCAGGACCAGTCGCGACGGCGCCCGCTGAAGAATAAGTTCTTCTCAGGATTTCATGGTTGGTGTGGAGCCCATTGGTTCTCTTTTCCAGATGGAAGCAAGCACCATTCGCCATTTCGTCCCCGGTGATTCACACCGGGGAAACCGCAAGCTGCGATGTCAGCTCTATGACATCAGTTCAAGCAAAGAATTCGAAATACGTGTTGCTCCACCGGGTGAGTCACCCGGTGTTCAATGAACATCGCGACGAGGAAGTGTGCGCAGTCTTCACCTCGTGAATTATTCCCGTGGGGCAGAACCAACTTCGGTCAATCGTAGTAAGTGTTCTTTCACCGAACCGGCGAGTGCTTCCAGGTGGTAGCCACCTTCCAAAAGACTCACCACGCGACCTTTGCAATGAGTCTTCGCAACATCAAGCACGAGATCCGTGAGTGTTGCAAAATCTTCGGTTTCGAGTCCAAGCGAACCGATGGGGTCGAGTCGGTGAGCATCGAAACCTGCACTGATCAAAACAAGCTCTGGTTTCGATACTTCAGCAGCTTTGTGTAAAGTTTTTTCAAAGCGGTCAAAGAACTCCTTGCGTGAAGTCCCAAACGCGATTGGTTCGTTGAATGTTGCGCCGAGTCCACGACCACGACCGGTTTCGTTGCTGGCTCCTGATCCTGGGTAAAACGGGAAACGATGAATCGAAAAGAACGTCACCGTTTCATCGTCGTAAAAGACATCCTGGGTTCCGTTGCCATGATGTACATCCCAGTCAACAATCAGGATTCTCGACAGTTCACAAACCTGCTGAGCATAGCGCGCGGCGATCGCCACATTGTTGAACAGGCAAAAGCCCATCGCATGGTCCGGGACAGCATGGTGTCCCGGAGGCCGAACGAGGCAGAGTGCGTTGTTTTCGTCGCCGGTGACGACCTGATGCACGGCATAACAAGCTGTTCCTGCGGCGAGCAGGGCAACATCATATGACTTTGGGCTGACAATTGTGTCGGAATCAAGATACCCCCCGCCCGCCTTAGCGACCTTCTGAACATTTTCGATATGGTCCAGCGGATGCACGGCTTTCAGTATCTCTCGAGTCGCGGCTTCCACCTTTCCAAAATGTCTGTGATCATGAGGAGGCAGCGAATCGAGCATTTCCCTCAGAACAGTGATACGCCGTTGATTCTCTGGGTGTTGACCGGTCTCATGTTGCTCAAAGATGGGTGAAGTCAAAATTGTTGTCATCGGTACACTCCTTGAAATCAGTCGCTGCGACAGGTACTCAAAGTGGTTGTGTGATACTGTAATCGAATGTCACAATCGGTGTGACACCCAAAAACGATGCGATCACAACGACGTCGAGACAGAACCAACAAGAACGAACAACTTGACAGCGAGAAATCGCCGATGCTAGTTTAAGCTTGCAGATAGGGGCAACAATACGATTCTTCTGCATGTTCGGTGTCGAAGATTGTAAATTCCTAGTCTGTATTGTTCGCATCACTTCGAAAGTCAGCCCTTGTCGTGTACCATTTCAAACTCAATTGAATCCGTTGATCAGTTCCGTATCAGCGGTCAAATTCGACATCACATATGTGGGGGAACCCGGGTGTTTCCACTGACTCGCCAGAGTTTTGTATTATCAACGGCCATTCTCGTCTTCATCCTAAATGGATGGAATGGCAGTGCGCGCCTCTTTGCTCAACCCCCAGCAGGTGGCGGCCCTCCTGCAGCGGCAGCTTGGGCACCACCTCCGTGGTACATGGATGAAGTCAAAGCAAAGGCATTCTCGCGAAAAAAAATCAATATCGTTCCGTTACTTAAATCCAATAGTTTGAATTCAGCACAAACGGCTCAGCTCAAACTTGTCGCTCATTACTACTTGTCACGGATGATGCACAAGGAACTCCGCCAGCGATTACCGAAAGAGGTGACTCAACGAATGTTGG
>DAOUPA010000728.1 GCA_030626405.1 Planctomicrobium sp. | reverse complement strand
TTGGCACCTGCGAACGTCATCGCCAATGATGACGAAATACTACTTGGAGAGAAGAACAGATTACCGTTTTGGTTCTTTGAAAGAAGAGAGAACAGATCGCAGGCGAAGAGGTTGCAATCTTTTACAAGTTCAGAAACATCAGCATTGATGTGTGAATCGTTTGTGTGTTTTCCCGCCGCTTTTTCCACTCCGAACAAAGTCTTCTGGAATGGGTATCCACCAAGTACCAGTGCTGTAAAGCCAAGAATGTAATCGACTGTCAATGTTGCCCGTGAAAGCATCCAGACGCCCATCAAGATGAGGATCAATCCTATTCCGAAAGATTGAATGCGATCTCCCAATTGCGGTTCTGATTTGTCACTCATTGAATCGACCTCTGGTATGACGTTGAAGCTACGGTTATGTCTACATATTCTTTTCGGAGGTTCCCTCAAATTCTCAGTCGAGCCATTTATCAATCTTTTTATTCAGAAAGCCTAAAGCCATGATCTCAAGGAATCAATTATTGAAGCCGATTCTTCAAACCATCATCGTTCTCGGACTCGCAGCACAAGCTCAATCGCAAGTTGTCACATATCAATTCACTGGTACGAGATAGTCTGGTTCGTCCTCATTGGGTGAGACTGTTGTCGGAGAAATCACGCTCGATTTGAGTGTTGTGCCCGATTCCATCCAAGATTTCTCACAATTCTGTGGTGAAAGAGGCTATTGGTTCGATGGGAATTTTTCGATCGGTGTTTTCACTGACACAGGATTTACAGGAGGAACTTCTCTCTGGAATTCAACTACTTTTTACAATACGGACTTACTTTGCTCGGACTGCTCTAGAGCACTTTTCGAATTAATCTTCAGTCGTTCGGGCTGTTTGTGTTATTCAAGAGTCTGGTCAAGGAGGACTCTGATGGCGAATGCTTTCTCGATGGATTTACGCAAGCGAATTGTGGCAGATTGCGATGCAGGAATGACTGTGCGAGCAGTCGCTGAAAAATTTCAGGTGACGGACCGTGTCATCTTCAAGTTATTGGAGCGACGGCGTGAAACGGGCTCCATCGCACCACTCAAAGGCAAGGTGGGGCGCAAGCGGAAGCTGGAACAAAGACGGGACGAAATCATTCAAACCGTGAACAACAACTCCAGTTTGACTTTGCAAGAGTTGATCTCAGAATTGGACCTTCCGGTTTCTGTCTCAACACTTTGGAAGTCACTGAAACGCTGGGGAATCTCGCTCAAAAAAAGTCCTGCACGCAAGTGAACAGAAGCGACCGGATGTTCAACAACAGCGTCGGTGGTGGCGAATTGTGCTGAGCCGCTGGCGTCCTCAACAGTTAGTTTTTCTCGATGAAACAGGGGCCAACACGAAAATGGCCCGCCGCTACGGTTGGGGGGAGAAGTCCTCGCGTGTGATCAGTGACGTGCCTCACGGTCATTGGAAAACAACCACCTTCGTCGCCGCACTGAGAACGACAGGTATCACCGCTCCAACCGTTCTGGATGGTCCAATGAACGGTGCATTTTTTCTGGCCTACGTCGAGCAACAACTGGTTCGGACATTGTCCCGTGGTGACCTCGTTGTGATGGACAACCTCGGCAGCCACAAACAGCAAGGAGTTCGTGTCGCGATCGAATCCGTTGGAGCTGACCTCTTGTACCTGCCTCCCTACTCGCCCGATTTCAATCCCATCGAACTCGCATTCTCAAAACTCAAGACACTCCTCCGCAAACACGCCGAACGAACCATAGAAGGTCTTTGGAAACGCCTCGGAAGCCTCCTCGACGAGTTCCCGCCCAACGAATGCATGAACTATTTCAAACACTGCGGATACCACGAACACTAAAATGAAAAGTGCTCTAGTGGGGCTGAAGGACATTCATACCGGTTGATCGGAGTCCGGGCGATCCCGCGGTTTGTTCCGTCGTTCCAAGGTTGATCAAATTGGTATCGATCGTGCAATCCTTGCTGTTCAAGAAACGGTAGAAGTTCCACACGCCAACTGTGCGGTGAATCACCTGCTTCCGTCGCAGGGATGTCTCCTCGATGTTTTGTTGCGTAATTCTGAACTGCAATTCCGATGTTCCGAATGTTGTTCAGGCACTGTATGCGTTGAGCAAAGAATCTGACGCCAGTAACTCCTGAAGAAGAAAGAAGTAGCATCTGCAACCACACAAAAATACCGATTTGACATAGGACAAAGAGACCTTTGAAGTAGCCCAGAGGCTTGTTGAACGGGCTCATTAAGCAGCCCAGATTCAAGAAAATTGCAATGAGGGCAACGATAAACGTGAGAATCGCAAACGGAACGTAACCGGTCGAGTACCCCAGATGGCGTCGTAAAGGGCTATGCAAAAGTGTGATGAAAATCAGGTAGAGAATCGTGATGAGCAAGATGTCAAAACTTCTGGCTTTACGTGACTTCCTGGTCAGCCAAATAACCAAACTCAAATAGACTGCG
>DAOUPA010000444.1 GCA_030626405.1 Planctomicrobium sp. | reverse complement strand
GGAATGCTTCCTTAAGTTGTCATCGAATTCTACCGACCAGTTCACCAACCTTGCTAGCGGACCCTACATGGCTTCATTCCCACGGATTGCGAGAAAACCACACTGGCGACAAGAAACCGAGTGATGCCCCCGCCAGAGTTTCCAACGGTGTGTCGTTATGAGTCACCATCTCGCAAGCCTGGGCAGCCCCCTTCCTTGATTGCAGCATACTGTTGACACTTTGCATCGTACCATGCTGCGAACGATTCGAACGTATAGTCATCGTCCATTTCAAGATTCTCCTCAACGGTGTTGTCGGGATCAATGTAGACGATCAGATACGGTGCCCGACGAGTATCATAAGCGAAGTAGTCTCCGCATCCATTGGACGCAAACGCAACCAGGAAGTCAGGCCAGCGGTCAGGATGGTCTTTGTGGTGTAAATGAACGTTGGTGTCGTAAAGTCGGAGAAGCTCGTAAGGCGAGTGGGGGACCAGAATGGCGCAAGCTTTGTGAATTGGATCAGAACCGTCGAGAAGAGACGCACGATGAGGGTCAGGGAGACGCACTGAAAGTAGAGTTTCGATTTCAGTAATGTTCATTGATGAATCTTGTGACGCCAACAGCTTCTGTCCGTTTATGTGTCTGGATGAAGGGGAATGATGAAATCACTTCACGCCAACTTGGCTCGCCCCATCACTCGTTCCCAGATGGCACGGGAACTGAGTACCAGCAGAGCGACAGAGCCTACGAGTACGCCGAAGTACAGGGCGTTTTCGGTGGCGGTGACGCCGTAGAGGACGCCGGCGATGAGGGAGAGAATTCCAACGTTGAGCAAACCCAGCCAGCCGGGGAAGAACTCTTTTCGGTTGCCTGGTCCGAAGCTGATTGTGTTCAATGCGACTGCCAGGACGACCAACACGCCGACGACCAAACCTTCGATGCGGTCGGCGTTTGTGACGGCTAGCTTTTGCACGGAATCAACAACGAGTCGCAGGAACAATGCTCCCAGCACGACACCTTGAATCGTTCCGAGACCGCCCATCAAGCTACAACCACCAACAACCGCCGAGGCGATGGCGTTCAGTTCGTAGCCGAGACCAGCGTTCGATGCTCCGACGGAACCGACGTACGAAGCGTAAAGAATTCCTGCAATCGAGGCGGTCACACTCCCGATGCAGTATGCGAGCCATTTCAAACGTTCGGTGCGAATTCCAGAAAGCCGAGCCGCAGTTTCGTTGCCACCCATGGCGTACAAGTGTCGACCGATTACTGTTTTGTTCATTAAGACCCAGAAGACCATCGCTAGAACAAACCACAGCACCACCGGTATCCACCACGCCTCGGAACCGATGGAAAGCAGCGTTTCGTCGGTCACAGTAATCTGCTCACTCCCTGTCATCTTCGCTGCGAGTAGCCGCGCCAGACTTCGCAAGCCGACTAGAGACGCTAACGTCGCTACAAACGGCGGCAATTCAATCACGGTAATCAACCACGCATGGAATGTCCCAATCAAAACTGCACAGAGCAATGTCGCCAGCGCAGAGGCTACGAGAATCCAAGTAGCCACATCGCCCGTGATTGCCTGACCTCGATCCGTTTTCGGGACGAGCATAATGATCAGCCCGAAGAAAATCGTTCCGCTGAAGGCAATGACTGAACCGCTCGATAAGTCAATCCCTCCAGAGATAATGACGATGGCTGCACCGAACGCGAAGATTCCCAGCATCGAAGCATCTCGCAGGATCGACTGCGCATTTTCGCGAGGCTGTTCTCGATACGACGGGCTGAGCCATGTCGTCACGGTGATGACCGCAAAAATTGCGATGATCAAGCCAATTTCGTTGCGGTATTTTTTCAGGAAATCCATTGACGAAACATTCCGTAAGCGACGGGTGCCACTGCTGGCTTGCCCAGCAGTTCTTTCACAAAGGGAGTCGTGGGCATTCACCAGGATGAATGAGAGCATGCTGAATAGCAAGAAGCATTAGGAACTGACCAAAGACCGTTCTTCGAGCCAGGCTTTGAATTCTTCGTAGGTCATGAAAACTGTGGTCGAATCGAACATATGTTTTTCGATAGGGCTTCCATCCGGGACGACGACGCGAAGTTCGGTTTTGAACAGATCCTTGTCACCTTCCTGTGCGTAGTCTGGATAGTATTCATCAATCGTCGCCTGATCTTCCTCAACCATTGCGAGTAGAAGTTTGACGCTCTCGTAGCCAATTTGATACGGGTTCTGGACGACCATTACATCGACATCCCCATCACCCATCGACTTGATACTCGCTTCGGCAGCGTCAAAACAGATGACGTCCACCTTCTCGCCAAGTTTACGGTCCTTGACCACTTGAACCATCTGCGGAGTGTTGTAAGCCCAGATGCCAACGAGCATGTTGAGGTCTTTGTTCCGGTCAAGAGAACCTTCGATGTTCTTGCGAGTTTTGACTTTATCTGCTTCATCCGCGAGACGCTCGATTTCGTTCCCAGATTTTCCCATACCTTGAACGAATCCGTCCATGCGAGCCACTGCATTCGCTGCACTGGTACTGCCAACGAAGAATGTGTAGTTCGCACCCTTTGGACGAATCGCAAGAGCGGCTCTACCCAACTCGCGACCGCCGACGATGTTGTCCGTCCCCAGATAGGCGAAACGAGCATCTCGAAATTGTTCTCGACTCACATCACCGTCAAAGGTAATGACCTTGACGCCTTTATCCTGCAACTTCTTCATCTCTCTGGCAATGGCGGCACTTTCCGGGTTGTAAACGGAAATCCCGACGGCAGCGATGTCTGATTGAAGGTTGTACTGCTTGAGCTTGTCCAACTGAGCTTTGTCGGTGAAGTCACCTCTTTCGAACGAGAGAACATACCCTTTCCCGTCGAGGTCAAATTCCTTCTCAGCCGAAACCGCTCCCGATTCACACGTATCCCAAAACGGGTCTGGACCGTTGGTCAGAAGCACAATTCGCTTTTTCTTGCCGCCGTCTGATGCTCCGTCTCCCGCTTCCGGCGTTTCGCTTGGACACCCGGTCAGAACGATTGTGAGAAGGCTGGCACAAATAACGAGAAACGACCGGCGGAGGTGGTCCATCTGTCTCATTCCTTAATTGGATATTGGAAGCAAGGGTGATCGAGCGAGAAAGGGGCTGAATTCTCGAAATGAAGATAAGACCTCTCGGGATGCAAGTCAACGAGCAGAGCCTCTTCGCGACAGACGTGATTTGTGGCTGTGGTCGATTGGAAAATTTGTCTGGAACAGTTATCGTCTGAACATTCGTGTCAACGCGTTCAATAATGTGGTATCAAAACGATGCGCGACTTTGAGTATGAAGCACCTGAATCGTTAGAAGGAGCCATCCAGCTCCTTTCAGCTTCTGAAGCCAAACCCCTCGCCGGAGGGACAGATTTAATCGATCACCTCCGCACCGGACGGGTCGTCGCTGATGTCGTCGTTGACATTAAGAAGATCCCGGAACTTAATGTTCTGGAAATCGATGAAACTGGATTGCGGCTTGGTGCAGCCGTTTCGTGCATGAAAATATGTCAACACGATGGGATTCGCGAACACTATCCATCTTTGACTGACGCCTGCACGATCATCGGCGGCATTCAAATTCAGTCCCGCGCCAGCGTCGGTGGCAACTTGTGCAATTCAGGTGCGGCTGCCGATTCGACTCCTGCACTGATCGCATTGGGCGGAGTCTGTGTGATCGCCGGTCAAGATGGAACACGCGAAGTGCCGGTTGAAGAGTTTTGCACCGGCCCGAGTCAGAACATTTTGAAGCAAGGCGAATTGCTCACCGAGATACGTTTCCCGCTTCCGCAAGGGAAGTCGAGTAGCCACTACCGGCGATTTATACCCCGTTTTGAGATGGACATCGCCGTTGTCGGAGTTGGGGCCAGTGTTTCACTCGATGGTGCAGGTGAAAAAATCACCACTGCCAGAGTCGCCTTGGGTGCAGTCGCTGCGAAACCATTCCTTGCCGAAAAGGTCGATGAATTTCTCGTTGGTCAGGCACCAACAGAAGAAACCTTCACCCAGGCAGGAGCGATTGCTCGTGAGTTGATTTCCCCGATTGACGATCATCGCGGAACTGCTGAGTTTCGGACGCATGTGACCGGCGTTTTGGTAAGGCGAGTTTTGACGGAGGCAGCACGGCGTGCCGCTGAGAAGTAAATTCTTTTTCATTCGTATTGTTAAGTAGATCATTCCTCTTCGGTAGTATTTGAAAGTTCACAGCATGGCAACGCAACGAATTGTGACCACCACGATCAACGGAACAGAAAAGTCGCTCCTTTGTGAACCACGGCAAACACTTCTTGAGGTTCTCCGAGATAACCTCAACATGACGGGGACCAAAGAAGGCTGCAGCAACGGCAATTGCGGAGCTTGCACAGTGCTGCTCAATGGGGATCCGGTGACAAGTTGTCTCGTGTTAGCTGTGGAGTGCGAAGGTGCGGAAATTGAAACCATCGAAGGTGTTGCCACAAAAGATGGGCTGACACCTATCCAAAACGCCTTCCTGGAAAATGCCGCCCTGCAATGTGGCATTTGCACTCCAGGGATCATCATGTCGACGAAAGCTCTTCTCAAGCAGAACCCGAATCCTACGGAAGAAGAAATTCGTTTCTACCTCGCAGGCAACCTCTGCCGCTGCACCGGCTACGATAAAATCGTCGACGCCGTTCAGGATGCCGCACAGCGACAGTGTGGAGCGGGTTGTTCGAGTGATGCATGACTAAATGCGTTCGCAGCCGTCAACTTGAATTGACTCAAATCACCTGTTTTAACCAACCGTGAACAGTGAGCGTATTGGACAAACTGTTCGAAACTTCACTGACTTTGAACGATTGTTACCGCGAAAATGGTTTCTGACAGAGTACAGGAACCTGCTCATATGCCGCAGACACGCTATCGCACGCTACTTCGTTTCGCTTTATTGGCGACAGTCTGGACCTGCGCGGTGTTGTTAGTTTTGAGCGTTCGCAATATTCAGGGAGAATGGGACCACGCTGTTTGCGGGGTGTGGGGTTGCTCGCCTCCTTTGGCAGCTGTTGCGTCTTGTCAGGGAGTTTGGGCGATGGTGCTGTGGCCGATTTTAATCTGGTTTGACAGTTCATTTTCGAGGCGCGTTGTCAGGATCACTGCGAACACGGTGCTCGCAGTTTCGCTGACCGCACTTTTCGCAATTGTTGTCTACGAATACTTCCACTGGTACCGCTTCGTTGGCCCTGCTTCGCGAAAATACTTTGGGCAGCGGCTCGCACTGTCAACGTTCACGCAGGTTGATTTCCCAGTCGTGTTACTTTTCCTTTCCGGACTATTGCTTCGTTGGTGGTCTCTTGAGGCGACGACGTCGCGCAAACTGGAACCAACTTCAGTAGAAACGGTCAGTGCAAGCAACGTTTAGCCGTACACTTAAAGTGTACGGCTAAAAGCGACCGGCTCTGCTATTGAATCGACAGCAAGTACGCGATCAAGTCTGCCATCATCGGGATGGAGATTTCTTTCTCTAATCCTTCTGGCATGATCGACATGCCGGAGCTTCGCATTTCGTCGATTTCGTTGCGGAGCAGGATGTCGGTTTTCTTTTCTGCTCGCAGCAGAGTGACAGACGTGGCGGTTTCGTCGGCGATCATGCCGGTGTGGGTTTTGCCGG
>DAOUPA010000472.1 GCA_030626405.1 Planctomicrobium sp. | reverse complement strand
GCATCACTCGGTTTCTTGTCGCCAGTGTGGTTTTCTCGCAATCCGTGGGAATGAAGCCATGTAGGGTCCGCTAGCAAGGTTGGTGAACTGGTCGGTAGAATTCGATGACAACTTAAGGAAGCATTCCATGATCGACTTCGACTATCTTTACAAAGGTGTCTGTGGACTCGCCAACGCCCACAACGCCGGAACAATGGCTGGGCACTTGGGGGCCGCGGTTGCTGCTGGGTACTTTTTCAGCGAAGACCAAAGCAATCTCCCTGATAGAGTCTTTCAGGGAGTTGGAAGTGAACTTGATCGTGTGATCGCAGGCGAAGAGGCGATTTGGTTCAACGCTAAGAAGGTAGGAATTACAGCAGCCGAATTGTTCGAACCCTTCCCAGAGGAGTCGCCAAAATCAGACTCCATAAAATCGATTGTGACTGCGCTCCAGAAGAATGTTGGCACTCTGAAGCAGTCTGGTCACAACATCATCTTCGCCTCACTCGCCGTCCGTGCCCTCCACGATCACGAAGACTACGCCACGCCGAAAATCGTTATCGGAATCCGCAAACTGATAGAAGGCTTCAACAAAGTTCCTCCCGGTCGTGGCTTCTACGGCAAAGAGAAAGGCTGGCTGACCGGAAATCAGGTGAAGTTGTCTGCAAACGAAAATTTCCCAAAGTACGAATCCATTCAGCAAATGGTGGATGTGACTATTAGTGAATTGATTTCAACAGCAGCGATCAAGAAGCAAGGGTTCGGTGGTTTGTGGCACATCATCAATCATGCTGCGGCGATTTCCGACCTAGATCGATTTGGCTACAAGGAAGTCGCACAGGAGGCGTTGACAGCGCACCACCAGCACATTCGATTATGGCGTTCATTACCAGATGTCGAAAGTGATCTCGGTGCAGTCGTCAAAGCCGATCATGATCCACGAGAGCCGGCCTACTGGGAGGGAATGCTCAAACGTGACGAAGCCCGCCTGACACACCGGATCAAGACCTTGTATGGCTTTTACACGATCAAAGATTTCATAGAGGACGATGGAACAAAGAAGAAAGCTGAAGATGCCGTTTTGTACCTGATGGCGTGAACAATTATTTCCACTACAAAAAGTGGCTGGACGTCTTGCCGACGGTGACGGTATGCGGTTGCCGAACCTTCTGAATTTGGTTTGTGTCGGACTTTCCATGAATATTGAAACAGAGCCTTATGTTCATCAAACCGCAATATGGCCGAGTGATGGCCGAGTGATTCTAGCTCAATATGATGATGAGTCCGTAGTCGTTTATCAGGCATACTGCCCTGAAATCGGGAACTTCGCTGCTCAACATGGTTACTTTGGTGGTGACTTCAAGCTTTCCCGCATGTCTTGGATTAAACCGAACTTCTTATGGATGATGTATCGATCCGGCTGGGCAGCCAAGGAGGGACAAGAAGTCGCTCTTGCCGTTCGAATAAAACGTTTCGCGTTTGACGAAATACTTCGGCAGGCTGTTTACTCATCATTCAATTCCAGTGTCTACGAATCTCGCGAGGCTTGGAGTTCAGCGATAGCTTCATCGAGTGTTCGGCTCCAATGGGACCCCGATCATTCGCCAGTTGGCGGAAAACTCGAACGTCGGGCCATTCAACTTGGATTACGTGGCGATATCCTCGAACAATACTCACGAGAGTGGATCGTTGACATCACCGACATTTCAGAATTCGTTCGCAAACAACGCAAGTATTCGACCCCGTCACACTATGACCAACTTGTCATTCCACGTGAACGTATCTATCCCGTTTCGGATGAATTCACTATTCGGAATTTGCTACTTCAGCACGTTGGGTAATTCGTTTAGCAAGTTCCTCGGCAGTATGGCGGGAACGCAATTTAAAAATTTCCACAACCTGCTCAATTCCCCCCATCGTGCAACACTGCCCCAGACACTCGAAGTTGCCATGTCTTGCGAGGTATTAAACTTCCGAAAGTGGTTCAGTGGCGTCACCGAATTTGTCGAGGTGGACTCCCATTTTGTTCATCATGCTGAGGTACAACCGGCACATTTGTCGATTGGGATTGTCAAGATAGTCGAGGTTTTGGCCGCCCTTGACTTGACCGCCACCGCCTCCGAGCATCACGACCGGCAGTTGCGTCGCATCGTGGTGACCGTTGAGCATGCTGGAGCAGAGAACGAGCATCGAGTTGTCGAGGAGCGTTCGCTCTCCTTCCTGGATTGCATCCATTCGGCGGGCGATGTAGGCGACTTGTTCGAGGAAGAACTGATTCACCTTCAGCCAGTCCTCGGAGTCTGTGTGCGAGAGGAGGTGGTGAATCATGTAGTCGACGCCCAGGTGCGGGAACCGCAGCGTTCCGTGATCGTTGTTGAGCTTGAGCGTGCAAACTCGCGTGGTATCGGTTTGGAAGGCGAGGACGAGAATATCACTCATCAGCTTCATGTGTTCGACGATATCTTGCGGATAGCCATCTTGGGGGCGCGGGATGTTTGGCTTTGTCAAAGTGGGGCGATAGCCTTGCAACTCTCCACGTTTGCCTGCTCTTTCAATTCGTTGCTCGACTTCGCGGACGGAATTCAGATACTCATCGAGTTTCTGCTGATCAAGTTGACTCACGCTGCGGCGAAGATCTCTGGCGTCGCTCAAAACGGCATCAAGGACGCTTCTGTCACCCTTTTGATTTTTGTCTGTAAATAACTGATCGAATGCCAGGGCAGGGTAAACTTCGAGCGGCGTCGGGCTGGAAGGACTGCTCCACGAAATGTGTGAGCTGTAGAGCATCGAGTAATTTTTGTGAACCGACGGGTTCGCCTTTTCGCATCCCAGAACCAGACTTGGCAGTTTCGTCTGATGACCGATGCGCTGCGCGACAACTTGATCCATACTCGTGCCGGTCTGAATCGTTCCACCTGAAGCGAGCGGAGCACCAGATAAAAGATTGCCGGTTTGCGAGCTATGAATGTTGCCTTTGAGAGCCTGTTCGTTATACAGCCCGCGAATGAAAGTTAGTCGATCTCGAAAATCGTTCAGTGGCTGCAAAACCTTCCCGAGTTCCATCTCGGCGCCTTGCCCCTTCGCCCACCACTCCTGCTTGTGATAGCCACACCCTGAGAACAGAACCGCCATCCGTGTCGGTGCTTGACTGCCATCGGTTTTCGGGCGAGGCTCATCACCCCAGACCTGAAGCGACTCCAGCCAGGGCAAAGCCATCGTCACCCCAAGACCACGAAGCATTGTACGTCGGGAAAGTTGATAAGAAGGCATGTTGTTTCCAGTTCAGGAGGAGACGAAGAGAACGAATCTCTTCTGAGTAATGTAATGTGTCATGAAAAGTGACAGTGGGAATGATTCAGTCATGAGCAATTACTCCGCTGCTCGGTCGAATGTTCTGGAATTGCCGACTCTGAACAATTGCTTCAACAGCAATGCTGAATCGATAGTCGTTTGCTTCCAGTTTCTGCTGCATTTCAGAGAGCAGGATTTCATCAGAAAGCTGGACTTCTCGCCCCAAGGCATAGCCTAGCAGTTTTCGGCAGAATTGTCGCACAAAATCGTCGCGACGGACATTCAATAAGTAATCGCGAAGGCCATTGAGTCCTTCGATGGAGTCGCCGTTGGGAAGTTTAGAATTTGTGTCGACTGTTTGTGGACGTCGGCGACCAATGGCATCGAACTGTTCCAGAACGAAACCGTAGTGATCGATCTTCACGTGGCATTTCGCGCATCCTGGGGCGGAACTGTGGAGTTCGATGAGTTGCCGCGCAGTCAATCCGTCCGGCAATGCCTCCGGAAGAATGGGAACATTCGCAGGTGGTCGCGGCAGACGTTCACCGAGCATTGTTTCGTAAATCCAGTTCCCGCGTAAGATCGGACTCGTCCGAGACGCTCCTGATTGACTTGCCAGGAACGTCGCCATTCCCAACACGCCTCCGCGTCCCTGTTGTTGCATTCCCTCGACGCGTTGCCAATCAGCTTCTACACCTTCGATACCATAATGCTTTGCGAGTGCAGGGTTAAGGTAGGTGTGATCAGCGTTTAGAATATCGAGAATCGAGCCGTCGTTGCGGAACATCTCTTCAAAGAATCGCACTGTCTCTTCGTACATTTCTCCTCGCAGTACCGCGAATTCCGGGTAGAGCTTTTCGTTCTTGTCGTCGTTCTGATCGAAGTCTCGCAAGTGCAACCACTGACAGGCAAACTGAATCGCCATGCGGCGCGTTCTCGGGTCATCCAACATTCGGTCCGTCTGTTTCTGAAGCATTGCAGGCTCGATCAATTGACCAGATTCTGCGAGTTGGCGTAGTTCTCCATCAGGTTGTGACGACCACAAGAAGTAACTCAGGCGCGTGGCGAGTTCGAGTTCATCGACGGGCGCGGACTTCTCTCCGGTAGCAGGCTGTTCGAGCTTGTAAAGAAACGATGGCGAAGTAAAAACACGCGCCAACACAAGCCGAATCGCAGCGTCGTGAGCAAGTTCATTCTTTCGCAGTTGCTGATAGAGGTTTCGCAGTTCTTGTTGTTCTGCTTCGATCAATGGGCGTCGCCACGCTTCGTTTGCGATTTCCAGAACTGCGTCGAGATGAATTGGTTCGGTCGCGACCAATCGTTTGCGGAACAGATCCGCACGATCATTGATTGGCTTCTTCATGGGAGTAAATGCCGTGACAAGATCAGGCCGATCTTGCGTAGCAAATTCGGAAATCTGTTCGAAGGCAACTGTCAGCGCGATTGGCTCTTGAGCAACGAAGAATAACTCGTCCCAGAGCCGGTCAAGCTCGGATGACTGCTGTTCATTCAGCATCAAACGCTGCAAGTGATTGTCTTCTCGATGATAAAGCGTGAGCGTGACCACTTCATCGACCGGAACAATTTTCGAGTAACACAACGCTGGTGGGAACAGGTTTCGAAACTCTGCAACTGCCGCTTCAGTCGATTGATTTGTGTGTTCATCGTCACCAACCAGAATTGGAGTTCCACTGGAAACTGAGGACACATCTGAAAGAGATGTTGCGACTTGCAGCTGAACGGTTCCGTTTTTGCCAGTGGCTTGGTGCAACACGCCGGTAGTAACGAACTCGGCTCCGGAAACAAGTTTGTCAGGCAGGTGAACTTTCAAAACGTTCGGTGCCTGAACGGACAAGCTTGCTGGGTCAATGGGTGAATCGTTCGGATGTTTTCCGAATTTGGTTGCAGCAAGACCGTAAGTAGAGTTTTTTGCTGGCTTCGCTGATCCACTGACTGTTGTCCAGCGAAGTGGTCCT
>DAOUPA010000620.1 GCA_030626405.1 Planctomicrobium sp. | reverse complement strand
TGAAAAATTCAGGCAAGGCCAAACATTGTCAGGCTCAGATGCAATTACCCGCGAATTCGAAGGCACAGGCCTAGGGCTTTCTATCATCAAAGAACTATGCCGACTTCTGGGAGTTGAAGTGATGCTGGAAAGCGAATTCGGCAAAGGCAGCACATTCACCGTTCGACTTCCATTTGAATTGGCATGCCCGAACCCACTCAGCAGTGACGACGAATTTACATCCACACCAGCAGAATTAATAAAAAACGCAAAATCTCTGGGACCGTTGAAACAATCGCCGTAGATTGATTACCGCTCTAGTGAGTTGCTCGCCGCCAAAGGCTTCGCCAGAAGTTCAATCATCTCCGGGAGCCAACCGCTGCTCCAGTTGTGCTCCCGTCTGGGACCGTTGACATAGACCGCTTTCAACCTCAATCGCTTCAGCAATTCATCCATTTCAACATGCTGCGATCGGAAATTTCCGTAACCAGCATGAATGAGTCGACCCGACCCAAAGCTAGACTTTGCGGCCTCTTGAACAAGTAAAGACAACTGATACCGGGCAAAATTCTCTTCCGTACCGAAGAAGGAATCTGATCCATATTGGCCAGGCGGCGTCATCATCAGCGGAGCATCCCAGGCAGCAGCTCTGCCGAACGTCTCGGGGTTTCGCAGCAATAAACTCCACGCACCCCAGCCAGACTTACTGAAGCCGACCAAAAGCCGCCCGTCTCGATCATGACGCCCTTCCGGAACTTCCCACCGCAGCAACGGAAGCACGCTTTCGAGCATGTGCGATTCCTGTTGCCGACGCAAATTTCCTGGATGGTCCGCATACCAGGGATATTCGTGGAACATCGGCATCACACAAATCAAATTGTGCTTGTTGTGCAGGTCATGCTTCTGCAACTCTTTTAACGGATTGCCCCAGCGTTTTCCTTCTCCTGCTTCAACTGGCAGAGTGAACAAGATTCGATGTCGATTTCCCCGGTCAATCGAATCTGGTTTGAGCACAAATATTTTCGTTGAAGAGTCGAGATGTGGAGACTCAATCCGATATGTATCGATCCCGTCCTTTGAACTGAGAAGTTTGAATTCAGGCGGGGTTGCGTGTTTCAAAATGAAATCCACGATTGGTGTCGAATCCTTCAAACCATGTGGATGATGATTCACACCCTCTTTTCTAATAAGTTGAATTGAACCGCCCAACGCACGATATCTCTCGGCGATGATGCCAGTATTTTCTTCCCAGGGGACGACGTCGTCCGCATCACCGAAGACATGCAGCAGCGGCACACCTGCTTCCGCGAGTGGCTTCAAACGATCCACCGGATTGCCTTTGTACTCCAGTGCTTCCTGCTCGTTTTCGAAGCCCCACAGTTTCAGCACCAGTTTCCAGTTTGAGTCACTTCCTTTCCCTACCCCTTTGCCACCGGGCCAGCTTTTGAAATCGCAGACCGGAGCATCTCCATAAATACAGGCGACCTTCTCGGGATTCGCACTCGCCCAGTTGTAGCAATAGAGGCCTCCTCGGCTCAGACCGACCAAGGCCATTTTGGGAGCGAGTTTGAAGTGCCCTGTCATTTCTTCATAGCATCGGTCCCAATGCTGGACGGCTTTCGGACTGCCAAGCATATTCGGTATCGACATATAAACGAGATGAAAACCTCGCTTCAACAGTTCGATATCTGGTGCTGGTTTGTGACCGAAGAATTCCCCATGCCAAACCCACGGTCGCCCTGCCGCTGGTTTCTCTGGAACAACAACCGTGACGGCCTTTCCATCAACATCAACCTTGTAACTCTTGAAGCCGTGCCAGTCAGTCGAGTCAATTCCAAAGGTTGGAAATTCCGCCGCAACAAGTTCGGTACCTCCTGGCAAGAAGAGAAAAAAGGCTGCGATCAAGGTTCTAAAATGAGACAAATTCCCTACTCCATGTATTTCGTTCTTGAGTGTTCAATCGCGTCAGGCTATCAAACCTACGTTCCCACCACTCAATTTTGTAATCGTACACTCGCCGGAAAAAGTTTGATTGAAGTTGGCTCTCTTAATGGCGATGAAATGAACACAGCCTGCGGATCAGGAAAAATCATAAGAGGTACAGCCACGCTACGGCAATGAGAGAGCCAATGAGCGAAATCATCGAACCATGGATGATTGTTTTCGAAGATTGCTCGCTCTCACTTTCCTGAGTGATGCTATCTGGATCAGTCAAGTAAATGAAAATCAAGACGGCAATCATGACCGGAGTCGTAGTGAGCGTCACGATGGGACCGACGATGAATCCAACTGCCGTCATGAGTTTCACAAACCCACCACCAGCCATTCCATTGATAAAGAACGTGAACGGAACAACGAAACCAAGCAGCATACCCCAGAGGTGGGTCGACCATTGATTGTCGAAGAAAGCAACCACAAGACCAGCTAACAACCCGGTGAACGTTAACCAATTTGGAAGGCGTCCACTTTGAAACTCGATCACAACACCTATCAGAAGTATTGCAAATAATGCACTGAGAACCGGAACGTTGAGCACTTCTTGGTTGAGCATCATGACCCACAAAGTAAGAAAATGGTGAAACCGAAACTTCAAGACGACAAGGAGTGTTACTCTAACATCCCGTCCAAGTCCACGAAAATCCACCTTGCTCATGAACCAACAATCACCTGCTGATTCGAGCCCAGGTAATCGTTCAGCGATTCAACATCTCCACCCCCAGCACCATTCGGACATCGAGTACCCTGTGGACTGCTGTCGAATTCGTTCTGACCGAAAGATTATTCTGGCATGTCGTAATATTGTTATTTACGATCAGGGTAGAATTGATCGGCTGAGGCGGATCAGCCGGTCCAGAGTCTCACTTTTCTGGGGAGGGCGGCTACCATGTGAGCAAATCAATCACACACAACCCAATTGACATTCATTCTGGCAATGTTTGTGTTGCTGAACACCGCTTTCGGTGATCCTCCGATCGTAGAGACAGGTGGTCCATATGACGCCCTGGTCAACGAGAGTCTTGAACTTGATGGGAGCTTGTCTTTCGACCCGAATGGCGACCCAATCATTCGCATGCTCTGATTATTCGGCGATGGCTCGTCTTATGAGGAGTCGGAGATCGATGCGCCTGATGGCGATTTCGATGGAAGGACAATCCATCCGTATCCCGCAGTTGGTCCTTATTTCGGCATGCTGGAAGTGGAAGATCTGAGCGGGGAGATCGGCTTTAACTTTTTTGTTGTTGGCATTGAACCAGACTCGGACAAACTCGATTTTCTGGCTAAGGGTCTCGAGCTGGCAATCTTGTTGGATTCGGTAGTATTACCTGACGGAATACGAAACAGCCTGGACCAGAAACTGGCAAAAATCGTAGAAGATGTTGAGGAATCCGAACGGTACGATATCGCACTCAACCGAATCAAAGCATTACTCAACGAAGTACAAACTCAAGCCGACCAGTTTGAAGAAGAAGTCCTAGCGGACGCACTGGTATTAATTCGAGCGATGTCTCTGACAGGAGCCACGATCCTTAACCCGCAGGTAAAAAAAATCACCCAAGCGGCTCCTGCCACTGAGTGGCAAAGCTTCGATATCACAGTCCCTGTGGGAATCAACCCTTATGACGTGCACATCATTTTTGACGTGAAGCCCCTCGAAGCCGACGTGGCCCTGAAGGGG
>DAOUPA010000495.1 GCA_030626405.1 Planctomicrobium sp. | reverse complement strand
TGAAGTTCATTGCGCAGGACGACAGTCATTGGCGTCAACTGAAAATGAGTATGGCAAGACCGTTTTCGACACGTGTGCCAGAGGAACGACGAACCAGAGTTCGTCACATATCTGACGATCATTGGACGGTGTTTTTGAAACTCCTCCTGGAGATCAGAACCAGCTTCCCCAAACTCATCCGGTATTGTCGACCGGAGTAGCTAACAGTCGCGGTCACCAAGTCGCGGGAGTTGATTTTCCATTTTACCGTCACCCGGATTCGCGACTCCGATTCAATGCTTGTCACTCCTCACAGGTGGCTTTCTAAGAGGGCCAACTCGCTTTGTGCTAACGACCAGTTCGTCAATCCACAGCGTTTGAGCATGCGGCAGCAGCCCTGGCCCGAAGTAGGGCATCAGCAGAAATTGGTTCCACTTCATGTTCGGGAAATCCGTCGTCCTGAAGATGACGTCGGAACGCTCGATGACGAGTTTGTCGTCAAACCAACCACGGATCACGCCATCGCTGTTGGCTGTGTCGTTCTCCGCGTTGAGTGTATTGAGCCTAAACTGAGCTTCAATACAGTGCCATCTGCCGTCATTGAAGACGCTGTCCTTCGAATCGTAGAGTTTGCCATTATATCCTCCTCGGAGGCGGCCTTGCGTAAGCCCGTGAGGCATATTCGCGTTCTCCATGTCCGTTGCTCCGATGCGGAGCTTACCGTTAACGGGCTCAACGTAGAGAGTAAGGTGACTCCGGGCAGGCCCGTGCCACTTTCCGTTCTCGGTGGTGAGGAAGTGAGTGAGGTGAGGATGATAGGGTCTTTCGGACCAGTTCCAATCTTCCGAAAGTTTGATGTAGTAACGGATGAACAATTCGTCCGTAGCCTTAAGTGGATGCCGGATTCCAGAGCTCGTGTGAGGTTTCGTAGCCTTGTCCTTCCAGCGGTATTCGATGCAACTTTTTCCAGCGTATGCCACTTCCGAAACAACTTTGAACTTGGAGCCATCGTACCATCCCCGCTTCAGGAGATCTGCATCATCAAAGCTCTCGCTGAAAAGGACAGGGTTTGGTGTTGGCTCCTCTGCGTTTGCGTTGCTTGCCAGCACGCAAGCAGCGATACAGGCCCACAGGACAAACATCTCTTTTGATTTCAATGTGCCGCCTCCGTTAAGATGGGTAACTAATCTAGCGGGCTCATATCGGTATCTGAACCGTCCCCTCGGGGACAACGAGCGGAATTCTCGTTCTAAAGTTCGCGTTAATACGATCTCAGGTTGACTTAGAGGATGCAGGGGATCTGCGCGCCGATCCTATTGGCTGACATGGGCGGGCTCTCGCAGATCACGTGATTGCACAAGAAGTATTGATTCACTAACACGCGCGATCTCTGCCACGCAAAAATCAGCCAAGCACCCACGTCGACTAAATCAACAGGCCGCAGGTGGTGTGGGGAGGGCCGTCAGCGACGGCGACCCTTACCCGGTTTCTGCGGCGCCCTTAGACCGCCAGCATAGCAGTAGTCGAAATATCAAAGTGAAAAATGGGTAGAGTTACCAATCACGAGTGGCGACCAGTTCCTCAAGGTCGGCATCAGGGAATCCGTATGTCTTCGCGATGTACCCGAAAGTCATGGAGATGTCGTCGCGTGCGGCGGTCTCAATTTCGCTTTCGTTCTCTTCGAATTCCTCTTGGAGGTCATTGACCTTCTCTGTGGCACGACACGTGATCGCGTAAAGTTCTTCATGCGTTGTCGGCTTTTCGACCTCAATCTCTCGACATGCATCGAGTAGCACATCGCGCACCTTATCGACGAGGAAATTCGGGAAATACCCGTCCCTGTACATCCCTTCGAGAAGTTTCGATGGATCTACTTTAGGGCTGCCTGTGCTCATGTGACTGCTCCTTGTCGTATAACGTCCTGCGACGTTACGCGTTGATTTCAGATTCCGCCGGATTCGCCGCTCCGGTTCACGCAATTGATACTCATCATGGCCTAGTTGTGGAGTGGGGTTGTCCTAAGTTTGGACGGGGACGATAGCCTTGCGGGCAACGCCCCAAATTTGCGGGCCCAACCTTTCATCCACAACGAGGAGGTCCACGGTGCGTTTCTATAAACAACAGCACAAATTCTACTGTGGGGTCGATCTGAATACAAAGCAAATGTACTGCTGCATCGTCGATCCTGACCTGAAATACGTGTTAAACGAAGGACGCCAGAATAATCCATTAAGGATTCATACCTCCACCAGGTGATCGCAAACCGGATGGGGTGAAACGTTAGATACGGAACAGCGTATTTCCAGCCCGGTCGATGTGACCGGATGCAGTTTCTCGTTGCACAGAATCAACACGTGACGGTTAGATACTCGCCATGAACGCAGCCCTTCACAGGACAGCAAGTGTCATCGGTTTGACCGCGAACTCTACGACCCCGAACTTCGGTCGGCGAGTTCACCGCTGCAGATTCCGGAAATTCCTCGCTGAAGGTGGGTGATGCAACCGAAGCGAGTTTTGGGCACTGACAACTGCGTTCGGTGTTTCACTCCGACGCAGGTTAGCGTCTTACCACGGACCTGGGCCGGCGCCGAAGCGAATGTCGCATTCGGGAAGGGCTCCCTTAAGTTTGTTGACGCCCTCCTCTGACGTCCTGCAGACTAATTATCATCAATCGGAATTCCATTTCTAGGCAAGAAGTTTCCAACCCATTACGGCCACAACTGTGTAAAACAAATTGCTTAGCATATGGATTGCAATTGAATTCTTCAAAGATCTTGAATGCATGAAAATCCATCCCCAGGCAACGCTGTAGACAAAATACATGGGCCATAAGATTGTCGGTCCGTGTCCAACCATAAATATCAATGAAGTGATCGTAATAGCTCCCCATGCTGGCATCCGTTGCGCCAATGCAGATTGAAGATATCCTCTGAAAACAACTTCTTCCATCACCGGCCCGATAATGAGTGCCAAAGTCAGGAAGCCTATCATCCCAAACACGGAACCAGTTTCCTGGATGTGGGCAAACATTTGTGAGCCACCTCCAATAATGCCGCCTTGATCCACAAGGGGTAAAAAGACCGATCTATAAGCCCATGCGAAAAAGTGTGTGGCACTCAGTAGTAGAATGATCAGGATTACAGCCTGACTGGTTTTGATAACGCTTGGTCGCAGCCCAATTTGAGGCCGAAAAGATGGACCCAATCGGCGAATATCAATCCAGGCCCATAGCAATACGAAGGCCCCTCCCACCAGTACAGATGTCATTCCAATTGTTTGAATGTCAATTGTGCCTGCGCCATCGCTCGCACCCTGAGTGAACTTAATTCCATATGCGAAACCCAGCCCGACCGACGTCTGGATGGCATACATCAAGAACAAAGCAAGAAAGCCTCGCTTCACAGTCAACTGGTATGGCTGACTTGATTCGGCTTGCAAGACATCCGAATTAGAGATTCTCGCGGGTGACTCTGAAGATTCAGAGCATGTTTCAGCCATCGGTATTCCTGGTTAAGTTTTGGTGATCCTGGGCGTCTCAAAAGGCAATCAGTTCAGTTGTTCGCCTTTGCCTTGTAGTTCTTGGCAAGGATTGTGTGAAAAGTCATTTCCTGCCAATAGAAACTATGCGGTGTGAAGAACGACTGAACAAGCACTCGAGATGAAGAATCTGCAACCTGGTCGTAGCTGAGGAACGGAATAAGGCCGCCACCTGAAACGGACTTCAGGAACCGTGTTGAATTCATCGAGCTAAACTGCGTCGGCTTCATCGTCCGACGCGAGTTTGCGAGTCATCGCAAACCCAGAGGTCGGACAAGCCGTAGTGACGGAGGAAATCGTTCAACTGACAGAAGTGGCCACGACCGAGAACAAATTCCTATTCTGGTACGATCAAGTGGCGTCGTCTAATTGATGACGTGGCGACTGGTTATCGAACTGAGAGCATTAAACTTCAGAAATCGTATTGGCCGACAATGTTGGACGGGTTTTCGATTTTTCTGTTACCTACTCCGGACCTGCACACCGCGGAAGAAAGAACGGCACTCGGACGATGTGTCCGGAGCGGGTTGTGTCGTTCATACTATTTCTAAGATGGTCATGAGGAACTGTCTACGATGAAAGTTGGCAACCCAATCCTTGGCCTGACTGGAAATCGAGGACTTATGATTTCCGCGTTCGAGCCAAAATCCTATACGGCTTGCTGACAATTTCATCAAATGTAGCTCAGAAGCACCCTCCAATTGATGTGGCTGCAGAAGATCGTGAAACAAGCTTCCGGGGAAGAAAATCGCCAATCTTGGTCGCGCAATTGAGCATTCAGTGTTCTTCAACTTCTGCAACGTGATTTACACGACGTGGGAGTTTTCGGGCTGGAGGCTGGAATGATACCTGGAAGAACAGTTGACAATTACGATACGATGAAAGCCCGACAAGGAGTCCATTTTCCTAGTTGAGAAGTATTCATGCAATCCCGGCTGTTCAAATTCGTCTGTGCCGCCCTTGGTTTCGCCACTGTACTGTTCTGCTCCAACTTGTCCCCGGCTGCGGATGAGGTCGAAGAAAAACTGACATTCGACAAGGACATCCTCCCGATCTTCAAAGCGAAGTGCATTCGCTGTCATGCTGGAGTCGAACCGAAAGCAGGACTCAATCTCACTGGACCATCTTCACTCCTGGCCGGTGGCAAATCTGGATCTGCTTTGAGAATTCGGGCGGCGGAATTCAGTTTGCTGTATGAAAAAATCAGTTCCGATCAAATGCCTCCGGTGGGGCAGAAGCTGACTGCTGACGAAAAGGGACTGATTCGCAAATGGATCAATGAAGGGGCCGAAGGTGTCAGCAATGCGACAGCGGTTGATCACTCGAATGACCTGACTGATACCGAACACTGGTCATTTCATCCCCCTGAGCGACCTGCTGTTCCGAACGTCATCTCTTCCGATCGGGTACGGAATCCCATCGATGCC
>DAOUPA010000154.1 GCA_030626405.1 Planctomicrobium sp. | reverse complement strand
GATGGTGGTCGAGTGATCTTTTTCGAAGGCACATACACCAATATGTTTTCGGGAAACACCGATCAAACGCCGAGATACAACTACAACCAGATCATGTACAAACTCGATCTCTCCGACCAGCGTTTGCAATGACTCGCCAATTCGCAAGAGTCGTTACAAAAGCAGACCTTGAGGAAGTAGTCGAAGCAAGTTTGCCTGACAAAGAGTTTTGCGACCGGATCGAAGCTGAATTTGAACAGCTTCTTCCGGAAGAGAAGGTTGTAATTCTGCACCTAGCCTGCATTCATCATGGTCTCGTCCATCTTTCCGATGGCACTTGTGGCAGGTAGGTGTACGCCCAACGATTACGCACGTGGTGCGATGGCTGCCCATGCGATGCTGGTCGATGTTTTTCACGACATCAAGGATGACGAGTACAAGCAAAGTTTCGAGCAGCTTCGTAGTAATGGTCCGAAGATTCCTGGACCATCTTCTGAGCAGCGAGTTTACGGAGTTCATCGTAAATCAGCGGCAGCAACTGCGAAGCCGTTTGCGGATCTCCTGCTTCAATCTCTCCCAAGATGCGTGTGACGTCAGACATGCAGGCAAGGTAGCAGCGTGATCCGACCAAATGCGAGATTCCGGTTCATTTACTGAAATGAGAGCACGCAGTGACTGTCAAAAAACGTTGGGAAAACGCCTGTACGTTTTACCACTTTTCCCGGCTTCTCCGAATCGGTGCCAAATCGGACGAGATTCCGAGAAAACGTATGGCGTACTTGGGACGGATTCGTTGAATCAGAAAACGTATGGGAAACTCGGACACAAATCAAAAAACGGTCGTATGTTCGCGATCCCAACAAAGAAACGAGTTCTTGGGGATGCAGCCAGCGAAAGGGCCTCTGCCAAGAACGTGAACGGGCAATCGAGACGTAGCTCCATATCAAAGGAGAACGTGACAACAAACATTTCCAACTGAGACTCGGACAGTCCTAGGCGTCCAAGTAATCTACAATTGCTTGACTACTATTGTCAAAAAGTAAAATGTCCCCAATAGCGTTCGGAACTGCCATTTGTAATTGTTCTTATACGCGAGGATTTGGCTGAGGCTCCTCTGTTTCGAATTTTCTCTGAGTCTTCTCCGGGCGCAAACTAGCGTAAGTTTCTTCGATCAAGTCTGCGGCCCTTGGGCTTCCGCCTGCTTTCTTGATTTCATCTCGAAAAAACTGGGCTCTCTCTGTATAAGACTTGTTTCGCCAAACTCTTTCCACGGCTTCTTTGAGTTTCGACTTCGACATTTTACCTAGAAAAATCGTTTTTCCACAGCCCTGGTATTCAATTCGGGCCCCAACCCCTGGTTGGTCGTTGGTGACAGGGACAGCGACCATGGGTTTTCCAAACTTGAGTGTTTCCATACACGTGTTCATACCGGCGTGGGTAATGACGAGTTTAGCCCGGGAAAGGATAGCCAGTTGAGGAGCATATTCGAGGACCAAAGGCTCTCCAATGAACTTATGTTCTAAAACTTTTGATGAGCCGCCGGCGCCAATGATGAGTGGAATTTGCAATTCATTGCAGACTTCCGCAACCCATTTGTAAGTTTCAAGAATTCCATTTTGTATAGTGCCCAAAGAGGCGTAAATGAAGTCCCCCTCAGGGAAGCTATCAAAAGTCTGTTTTCGGTCATTTCCTGCAAAGGGGCCAACATTTTGAATGATCTTCAGTTTATTTCTAGGAAGGTCAAAGGCATCGACTTGTTGGGACAAAACCAAGTGAGGGGAGTGTGTGATATAAAGGTGTGCCTCGGAACTCAAGCCGTGTTTCCTTCTCCATTGATCAATTTCAGCCAAAATCGGTTTGAGTTTCCGAAAAAGCAGTGAATAGAAAAACCGATTCCGAACTCGTTGCCAAAGTCCTTTTTTATAATAAAATGGGAGGGCCGAAGGTGGATGGTCCATGTCGGGTGTGAAATCAAGGGCGTTGCAGAGGCCAAAGAAAGGAATTTCAAATTTCTCGGCCACCGAATTGGCCATCCTATAGGTCTGGTCAATGACTAAGAGATCGGGTTGAATTTTCTCAATCACACTAGGCAGTCCATTCAAGAGCGAACGGGTGGAGTCGAGGTAAAATTGGATAGTGAGGTTGACGGCCTTCATTCCCTTGGCCTGCCCCAGTTCTTTCATTATTTTTGGAGTCGAACCAATAGGGAAGTCCTCTTCTCCAATTGAAAAGTAGCCAAATCCGTTTTCTTTTACGAGTTCTTGAGAATCCAAACGCCCGACGAAATTGCATTCGTGGCCCCGGCTCTTGAGTTCGTAGGCAAGAGACATTGAGGGGTTAAGGTGTCCGCGTGCATCGGGAATAACAAAGAGGATATTCATCCTAATTCTTTCAACTGAGTAGCCATAACTTTATGTGGACCGATTGGATCAATTTCGAACTCTTCGGATTCAACTGATAGGGATTTTAATACCCAACGGTCTGCTATTCTGTCCACGAATTGGGTCGTAGTCAAGAAAAGGGAAGCGGGTTTTCGCCGCCGGATCGTGCACGGATTCGGGAGTCGGAGGGCTTTCAGGATGCCTGACGCGGGCGACGCAATGCCGCAACAAACGTTGGGAAAATGCCTGTACGTTTTACAACGATTTGAGGCTTCTCCAGATAGGATCGAAATCAGTCCAGATTCCGAAGAAACGTATGGCGTATTTGAGACAGATTCGTTGACGCAGAAAACGTATGGGAAACCGGGACAGAAATCAGAAAACGGTGAGTTCTTAAGAATCTCAAACTGATCGTTGATTCGATGAGTTTCTGACACCTGGCTCTTTTAATTGTTGAAATGAATAAGACCAAAAGCAGAGATGTTTTTTTAGAACTTCTCCGGAAAGCTGTGTTTCGTTCGTCCAACTCGGATCCCCAAAAGAGCATTGAGGACGTTTAAGATGGATGACACAGGAGCTTAGACTTCAGAGTTGACCAGCCACTCGAAAGCATCGATGTATTCGTGGGCGTCAATGTCGTCGACAAGGTTGAGAGTGTCACATCGACTCACTGCCTGCTTGGATGAATCGTTGGATCGGTCGCCCTTTTTCTCGTCTGTCATCAATCGGTCCTTCAGTGTTGGTTTCATAGAACTCTCCGAGGGACTTCTTGCCCCTGAATTCGCTCGTCAACCGACACCGACTCGAAAGTCGAGGTTACTCTGGTACCTTCTCGTTGCTGCCGAAGCGCTTGTTGATGTCATCGTAAACTTGCTGGAGAACTTCCCGGTGCACCACGCGACCCTCAAGCATCTTTTTGGACAAGGCTGTGCGTCGGATTTTCGGATCAGGAGGCAGCAGAGGAATTGTAGAGGGTTGCGGCCAGACGGATTCTTCCACCGCTGCCATGCGCACCTTGATGTCGTCCTTGGTGACATTGAAGACCATGTAGTCCACCGCTAATGCGAGTGGTCCGTCGTAGGTTCGGCGAACTTCACGTAGCACGGCAGGGGAAGTGTCGAAATCATTAAAGAAGTGGTAGGCCACCGCCATTCGCGGTTTGGTTTCGGCCATGACCTTGCCAAATTGAGCGGGGGAAGTGTGAATTTGCGTGCCAACATTGAGCGCCGCTTGTGGTGTGAAACCTTGTTTTTCGACGAGCGATTCTGGAGCGATGAAACATTCGTGGATCGAAATGTCGGCTCCCTGAGTATGTTCCAGCCACCACTTGTTGGGGAATGTATCCGAACTGTAACAGAACTTAAGGCCATTCCACTCCAAGATAAAGCTGACGCATCCGTCGAAGATGTGAATCGCTGGGATCGTCCGAATCGTGACACCATTTTTCTCGTAGATCACATTACTGATCGCGTCATAGGGAAATTCAGTCACTTTGAGAAAGGCGCCGCGGGTGTCGGTATTGCCCATTCGAGTATCGATGTCCCAGGCCAACATCTTCTCCATCGCGTCCATGGCTGCCTTGGTTCCATATTTGGGCTCGATGGAATTGGGCCCCCAGACTTCCAGCGGCACAACACGGTTGGCGACGATGCCGCCGCAGTAGAGTGCGTCAAGATCGCCAAAGTGGTCGGAATGAAGATGGCCGATGAAGACCTTGTTGAGATAGTTGTAGGGAATCTGCATCGCCGAAATCCGTTCGGCAGATCCCGTTCCAATGTCGAATAGAAACTTGTCTCCATTGCCCAATTCGACCAGCCAACACGCAGCGGCCTGTTTGGGACGGGCGTTTGGCATGCCTGTTCCGCAGGCGGTGACCCGCATTTCATTGGGGGCGAGATCTTCAGATCCTGGGTAATACATATCCCTATTTCGGGTCGCTTTCACCGACGATACACTCGGCGGCGTCTTTACTGACGCTGCCTTATTATCTGTCTCCTTTGCATCCGCGAATTGCAAGGAGGGTGTGTTCGTGTTCGCGATAACGTACCCAATGAGGACACCAACACACAGGATGCTAAAAACTCCAAAGCGTGATCTTGCTACTCGAGCCATGATTTTGCTCCTCTGATGACACTGAGATGTCTAATTAAGTGGCAGTCCGTGTTTCTTAGAGAACTCCTTCACCATTCCGGAGTTTGCGTCATCGACGTTAATTCGACCTTTTCTGATTTCGTTGGTCATCATGTTTGGAAGGCTACGGTCAGGTGGCGATTAAACAGCGCCACCTTGCATCTCCTCGGTTGAAGTGTACTGATAAGGGAAACCAATCAGCAAGCTCTCGGAGCATCCTCTCAGTTCGCTGAAGTTCGCCGGCATCGATCGTGCCGGGTGCGCCTGGAGATGAGCGTTCAATTGCAACAATCTTCGTCCTTCTCGGTCGATCGCCCCAGTCGTCTTCGATGGAGACATCGGTACGTGGACCTGACCTGCTCCTAAAAAACTGATCCACACGGATTGAGAAAATCCTTGTAGAATCTGGTCATCATTTTCAGGAAATGACGACCATGAAGAAGTCACGATTTACGAACGAACAGTTTGCCTTGTCGCTTCGCCAAGTGGTGACTGGTGTGTCAGACGAAGAGGTCTGTCGGAAGATTGATGCGAACCAGCAGACTTTCTATCGCTGGAAGAAGAAGTTCGTCAGCAATGTGGAACCGCCGTTTTGTGCTTTTCGCACCACTCCGGCACACAGACTGGCGCTTAACTCGGCTCGGCTACCAACGCCTTCGATGGCAACACGCAACTGAACAGACCCCTGCCTAACACCGCCATCGACCGGTCGGTGAGTGAAGGATTCTGTCTTGTAAAACGTTGGGAAAACGCCTGTACGTTTTACCACTTTTCCCGGCTTCTCCGAATCGATGCCAAATCGGACGAGATTCCGAAGAAACGTATGGCGTACTTGCGACGAATTCGCTGAAGCAGAAAACGTATGGGAAACTCGGACTCAAATCAAAAAAGGGTGGTTTGTTGCCACAGCAAAGAATAGGACGCCGTTTGAACCGGGGAAATGAGTGAGAAACACTTCGATTCCAAGCAATAAGCCCACGGTCAAAAACAACTTTGGGATTTATGGATAGATAGTCGGAGTGACGAGATGGCTAGGCGAAGCCTTCTCACAATGGATCGCTGGGTGTGTTCCAATCGGGAGATGTTCTGCTTGCGTGATCGTGTGAACTCTGTGGCAATCAGATTCATTTGCTCTTAAAATTCGTTTCTTTCGATTTAATCTCACTCCTGTTCCATTTGAGGTTTCTGCCTTGTCGCGTTCACGACTCACACTTTGTCTGGCAATCTGTTTGCTTGCTGTCTCACATTTCGTTCCAGCGCAGGATGTCACTCCCGATGTCAAAGGGGCGTCGAACGAAGGGAAACTGGCAATGGGGGGATTTCAGTATCCCTCATTCATGGAAGTGAACCTCTGGGCAGCGGAGCCAATGTTGGCAAATCCGGTTGCCTTTGGAATCGACGAGCGCGGAAGACTCTACATTTGCGAAACATTCCGACAACAAAAAGGTGTCGAAGATAATCGCGGCCATATGAATTGGTTGGAAGATGATCTTTCGCTCACGACCGTTGAAGAACGCCGGAAGATGTATCAAAAACACCTTGGGGAAGCAGCGCAAGATTACGGCAAAGAAGAAGATCGAATCCGTCTACTGGAAGATACCGATGGCGATGGAAAAGCCGATCAGGCGACCATCTTCGCCGATGGTTTCAACGATATTATCGATGGAACTGGTGCTGGCGTTTTGGCGATTGATGGAGATGTTTACTACACCTGTATTCCGAAACTGTACAAGCTTCGCGATACCAACGGTGACGATCAGGCAGACCACAAAGAGGGACTCCATCACGGCTTCGGAGTGCGAGTCGCATTTCGAGGTCACGATATGCACGGGCTGATCATGGGACCGGATGGTCGCCTCTACTTCAGCATTGGCGACCGAGGTTACAACGTCATCACCAATGAGGGAAACCATCTTTTCCGTCCAGATACTGGAGCCGTCTTTCGATGTGAACTTGACGGTTCTGAATTGGAAGTTTTTGCCTATGGTTTGCGAAACCCGCAGGAACTTGCTTTCGACGACTACGGAAATCTCTTCACTGGAGACAACAACTCAGACTCTGGCGATCAGGCACGGTGGGTGTATGTGACTGAAGGCAGTGACACTGGCTGGCGAATGTACTTCCAGTATCTCTCTGATCGCGGTCCCTGGAATCGCGAGCGAATGTGGTTTCCGTATCGTGCCGATGAGCAAACGACATCTGTGCAGCCGGCTTATATCGTCCCTCCGATCGTCAATATCTCTGACGGTCCCTCTGGTCTTGTTTACTATCCTGGGATTGGCTTGGGAGACGAATTCAAAGGCCGTTTCTTCCTGGCAGATTTTCGTGGTTCGACCGGCCGGAGCGGGATTCGTCACTTTGAAGTGAAGCCCAAAGGAGCGACGTTTGAATTTGTTGATCACGGTTGGTTCATTCAGTCAATTCTCGCCACCGACGTTGATTTCGGATACGACGGTCGAATGTACGTGACCGACTGGGTCGATGGTTGGAACGGACCAGGCAAGGGCCGCGTTTACACTTTTTCCCATAAATCGCAACGTGAAGCGGCAGGCGTTGAATCCTCTGCGGCAATTATGAAGAACGATTTTGGCCAGATGGAGAATGAACGTCTGGTACACCTGTGTTCGCATGCAGACAGACGTGTTCGACAGCGGGCACAGTTTCAACTCGTGAAGAATGAAGCTCTCGCAGAACTGGAATCAATCGCCGCAATTGAAGGAGACGGTATCTCTCGATCCCATGGGATCTGGGGATTGGGGCAACTCCTTCGGTTTGGGAAGACCACACCTAATCGGTTGATACAACTTCTCAGTGATCCGAACGCAGAAGTTCGAGCACAGGCAATCAAGGTTCTCAGCGATGCCAATGTTGAAGAGGCCTATGGCGGCTTCATCAATGCAGTGCGTCAAGGGACAGCACGCGAGCAATACTTTGCTGCAATTGGTTTGGGAAAACTCGGAAAGTCGGAGGCACAGCAAGTTGTCGTTGAATTACTGAAGAAGAACGATGGTGCAGACCCAGCAATTCGACACGCTGGTGTCATGGGGTTAGTCGGCACTGCGAGCGAAGCCGATCTCGCCAAGTTTGCGAATGTGAGTTCACCGGAATCAGTTCGGCTAGCGGCCGTCGTTGCTCTTCGACGCAAAGAATCTTCTAAGCTTGTCTATTTTTTGAACGATCCAAACGTGGACATTGTCGTCGAAGCAGCACGTGCGATTCACGATCTTGGAATCTCCGAAGCAATGCCAACCTTGGCTCAATTGAATGTCTCAGTCGACACGCCTGATGCTCTTCTGCGACGGGTCATGAATGCAAACTTCCGACTCGGGCAAATTGAGAATGCGGAAGTCGTTGCAGAAATGGCAGCGAACTCAAAATTCCCCAGTCACTTGCGACTTGAAGCGATGATGCAATTGCTGATGTGGGATGAACCCTCTGTCTTTGATCGCGTGATCAATATCCACCGCCCACTGGAAAAACGTTCTACCGAACTCGCCAGTGCTGCGGTTCGCAAGCATCTCAGCGCAATGTTGGCGGGAAAACCCAAACTGAAAACACAAGCCATTAAACTCGCTGCGAAATACGAAGTTCGAAACATTGCGGCTTATCTCAAAGACGTGTTCAATGGCAGAGACCACTCATCCGAGATGCGAGTCGAAGCACTTAGTGCTCTGGATGCCGTTAATGCGGACGGACTCATTTCTCTTCTCGATTCTGCTGTTCAAGACAAGAGCGATCAAGTCCGCGCTATCGCTAGAAAAATCCTGGCCCAGCGATCACCAGATAAGGCGATCCCACAACTTGCTATGGCATTAGAAAATGGGACACGCGTTGAACGGCAGTCTGCGATTGAAGTTCTAGCATCGCTGGAGATGAAAAAATCGGACGAAGCTCTGCTCAAAGCGCTCGATCAATTCATCGCCGGTCAGCTTCCTACAGAAATCCAGTTGGATCTGATTCAGATTGCAGAGAAGCGAAAAGAAGATTCTTTCAAGCAGCGGTTAACTGCAATTGATTCAACTCGTGATCAAAACGATCCACTTTCGGCATACGCAGAGTGCCTTGAAGGAGGGAACCTCGCTCGGGGAATTGAAATCTTCTTCGGGAACGCCGCCGCGTCTTGCCGGCGCTGTCATAAAGTCAAAGGCGATGGCAGTGATGTCGGTCCTGACTTGTCTGCAGTCTCGAAGGAAAACCCTCGTCAGTATCTGCTGGAATCGATCATCAAGCCCAATGCGAAAATTGCCAAAGGCTTCGAAACTGTTGTCTTCGCAATGGACGATGGTCGCATTGTTTCCGGGATTGTGAAAAGTGAGGATAAAACGACCTACCAAATCATGAAACCGATGGGCGAGATCGTCATCATCGAGAAGGACCAGATTGACGCTCAGGCCAAAGGGCAATCTGGCATGCCTGCGGATATGGCAAAGCAATTATCAAAGTCAGACATCCGTGATTTGATCGAATATCTCTCAACCTTGAAAACGCCCTACAAGCCAGATGGGCATGAGTGAGGGCTAGGGGCAAGGGTGAAGAGTTGGGACAGTTCGTTGAAGTTGAGATTCGAGTGTGAAATCATGAATTCTGATTCAAAATATCCATCAATTGTTCTTGCCAGTCGTAATGAAAAAAAGATTGGCGAGGTACGTCACCAGTTCTGCCTTGTCAGGCCATTGGTCTTCAAGCTGTGACAACGCTTCATCGAGAGTCAGTAAGTCTTCGCCTGGAGTCACCGAGACGATTGTCTCGATGTTCAATTCAACACGTTCATGATCACCACCATGTTTAACGCTTCGCTTCCACAATACGATGATGTGACAATCGTGATTCTTAAGGTGCTCTCCAGGTCGGTATGAGCCGTGTCGAACGTTTTGCGAAGACAACAAATCGTTGAGAAAACGCCTGTACGTTTTACCACGTTTTGAGGCTCCGCAAGGTCGGAGCGAAATCAGTCCAGATTCCGAAGAAACGTATGGGAAACTCGGACTCAAATCAAAAAACGGTCCTTTTCTAGCTTAGGTCACGTCCAACGAGTTCTTGAACTGCAGAGCTGCGAGATTGAGGGCCTAAACTCTTCCTTGCCGACTCGTCGCGTTACCGATTCCTACACTGTTCCGTAGGCAGATGTCGTCCCGTTTGCAGCATGTCTCATCCGGGCAGGATTTCGGCGATCAGCAGGTCGTGGTGGCCTTTTTTGCCAGGAGCTGGGTGATGAGATGTGCGGCTGAGTGTCAGCAACGCGTACGTCGACAAAGGCTATCGCGGTCACGATTATGAAGGTGACGCAAAGATTCATTTGGCAGGCAGCAGTTCCAGGAAACTGACACGCACGCAGAAGAAACGCCGCAAGCGTCGCAGTGCGGTGGAGCCGAAGATCGGTCACCTGAAAAGCGACAACCGGATGCGTCGCTGCTTTTTGAAAGGGCTGACAGGCGATGCGGTCAACGCCGTTCTGGCCGCAGCCGGATCGAATCTCCAGAAACTGCTGCGCGCGTTGTCGCCTGCACTCATTTTCTGGCTCAGGAGCCTGCATTCAGGTGCCAATTGGGCGAAAAACCGATCACAGGCACTCATTGAGTCAACATGAAATTACCAACACGAACGACCGAGAACAAAAATCTCCACCACAACCGGCCCGCAGCAACCCCCAAATCTCAAACAGACTTAATCAGGGACGACTATTTATCTTTTTGACAAGTTACAAGGAAATACGTAGGCAAATAGCCGATAAGCTCAAAATACCAACCAGACAACTCGCCCCACTTCAGTGATGGGGTTTCAGTCTACTTACACGGTCGTTCACTCATACTTGTTCCTCTACACACGAATTTGCATTGGATGCTGGAACCCTGACCGGCATGTATCGGTTGGGTAGGTAGTCTCCGGAGTCTGTAGTGTTTCAGACTGACGCCAACCGACTTTGGCGGCTCATGGAACCTCAAGTGAAAAATGGAATGGCAGGATGATGACCAGACTTTCGGGATTCAGCATGGCCCTCGCGCTTTCTGGCGAGCCCCGACGGGAACGCAGGCCGTGGATACCAAGTATGAGTATCTGGAGGCGGGAGTGGATATCAACGGCGTGATTCTCACGGGTTTTGATCTGAACGTCCAATCGACGATCCTTTCCTACAGCAACTACTTCGACTTGTTCGGGCGTACCGCCAACGTGACCGCCGCAGTTGCGCATGTGTGGATGGACGGCGATCTGAACACCATCGGCGGCCCAATTCCCGCTGTGAGCACGTCGGGCTTCACCGATCCCTATTTCCAGTTCGTCTATCCGCTCATCGGGGGAGAGACGATCCCCGCGCGAGAGTTCATGACGCACGAACCCGGGCTGCAAGTCGCCACCATGGTGGCAACCCGTCCTCCGCTCGGAGAATACGATGAGAACGAATCGGCCAATCCAGGCGCCAATCGCTGGGAGTTCCGTCTGCCCTTCCGGTCTCCTATATCTGGGGAACACCTACCCAGCAGACCTCGGTTGAGGTGGTCCCGATGGCTTACTTCTTTACCGACAATAGCCGTAGCTTCGGCGGGGTGGTTCTCGAACAGGACATGTTCTTTCAACTGGAGGGCCACATCACTCATGATTTCAGCCCGATGTTTTGGGGTAGCCTCAACGCCCTCTACGGAACGGGCGGGGAAACCAAGGTGGACGCTGTCGACCAGAACAATGCGATCGAATATGCCTCAATCGGCGCCACCCTCGGGGCCCGGCTATCCAAGAACCTGGGCCTGAACCTCAACTATAGTGAACGAGTTTGGAGCAAGTCGAGCGCCAACGACGGCCGATGGCTCCGCCTCTCCGCTTCGTGGATATTCTAATCGTACTTCGTTGATTCGGGAAACTTCCCGCACAACTCACTCTCCGGCGATGCGCCATCTTACAGTTGCGGAGTAAACTCAACATGAAGAAATACAGCCATAGCAATCTCATCTTAGGGTGTTTGGGCGTACTGGCACTTGCAGGCTGCTCCGGCAAAGAACCTGAAACCAGTTCTCCAAGAAACGGTGAATCATCCCCGGTCACAGAAGAGCAGAGTGTCAATTCGGATACTCGCGTTCCTAACTATGCTCCGGTCAACCCGTTTTTGGCGAATACGGTTGCACCTATTGGGCATATAAACTCCGCTCAGAGCACAGGAATGGGCCACGCGGGCACGAGAGGGCCATCGGAGGTTCTGTCCGAGGGAAACGGCGGTTTGACCTATACCCATTTGGGTCCGGGACACTACGGCTTCGCCATCTCGGAACCGTATCCAAATGGAAAACGCGTGATTTGGAGTAACGGCGGAGAGCGCATCTCCAAGCTGGATTACGAAACGCTGGCGGTGATCAATGAGTACTTCATCGAAGACTCATCGTCCTACCAGAAGAATGGCGGTCCAGTAACGGCAGAACAGGCAGACAAGGAATTCGCCATGCTCGATGCCCTGCCCAAAGAGCCGGGAACGGGCATGGAGACGGTCCAGGCCGCCATGCCCATTACCAAGCACTACTACGGGGCGGGCATGGCCGGGGTCTACTATTTGCTGAGTTCCGACAATGTCCTCTATGTAGGCGGTAAGGACTCGATCCTCGCTTACGCTGACGAAGACCCCAGTGATCCGAATTCAAAGGTTATCCTCAGGGGAGAATGGGCAAAACCGGCGGAAGTGGCGGGTAGCTTCATTTCCATGAACATGACTTATGACGGCTGGCTGGTAGCGCTGTCAGACGATGGCTGGGTTGTGATCACCACTCGCGATTTCTCCCAGAGTCACTTGCTACAGTTGACCGGTGCAGAAGTGGGACCTGCCTGGAACCAGGCAATGCTGGACCACGGGTATTCGGCTGGCGGCGCCACTTGGGTTCGCAATGGCGCCGCTATTGATAAAGATGGCGGCATCTTCATCCCGACCCTGCAGCACATGCACAAGATCGTCTGGGACGGAGAGACCTTGTCCAAGGACCCTGCCGATGGCGCCTGGGCTGAACCCTACAGCAATAAGGGCGATATCAGCGTCACGCTGGATGGTGTGATTAACCCCGCAACCGGACAGCCGTACCGATTCGAAAACGTCCTCACCGGTTCAGGCGCAACGGCCAGCTTGATGGGCTTTGGTGACGAAGACCAATTTGTGGTCATCACCGATGGCGATCAAGTGATGAACATGGTGTTGTTCTGGCGCAATAACATCCCCGAGGACTGGCAACAGTTGGAAAACGCCCCCAGTCGGCGAATTGCCGGCATGCTCAGGGCGGATATCGGGAAAAGTGACGCGGAGGCCGTACAATCTGACCAGTCGGTTGTGATCGGTGGCTACGGTGCCCTTGTCGTAAACAACGCGCCGGCCAGCCACCCGGTTCCGAGGATTCCTGGAGGGTTCTATGTCGGGATACCTGGCAGTCACCCGGACTTTACCCCGCACGGCGTGCAGAAATTCGAATGGGAACCCGTAGCGCGAAAACTGAAAGTTGCCTGGGTCAATACAGAAGTCTCTTCTGCCAACTGCGTACCAATCGTGGCAAACGGTTCCGACATGGTCTACACAGTGGGTGGCCGCGATGGCGACTGGATTCTTCAGGGTATCGACTGGACCACAGGGGAATCGGTATTTGATTTTGAGGTGGGCTCTTCGCGCTACAACACGCAGTATTCTGGGGTCATGATGGATCAGGAAGGGCGAATCATGCATACAACAATGCAGGGTATTGTTCGTTACGAAAGGCTGCCTGAATAATTTCGCGACCCAGCCCAAGGCGATGTTTGTTGTGTTTTCTTCGTGACCGCCAGTTCCCGACGGGAACTCGCCTCCTGTTTGGAGTGGATGTCCGAGAAAACGTTGGGAAAATGCCTGAACGTTTTACCACTTTTTGAGGCTTCTCAAGATCGGAGCCAAATCAGCCCAGATTCCGAGAAAACGAATGGCGTACTTGGGACAGATTCGATGAATCAGAAAACGTATGAGAAACTGGGACTCAAATCAAAAATGGGT
>DAOUPA010000665.1 GCA_030626405.1 Planctomicrobium sp. | reverse complement strand
ATTGAAGGATCGATCACAGATCCATGAGATTTCCTTGGAAAAGCGCTATCTTCTTGACGGTTGTTGTTGGCGGTGCCGTCGCTGCTTACAAACCGATTGTTGATTATCTTCAAGAACGAAATCGTCCAAAGTTTCGTACAGATTTAACGGAACGAGGCGATATCACGTATGTCGTTAACGCAACTGGCACCGTCCAGCCGGTGCTCTCCGTGCATATCGGTTCATTCGTTTCAGGCCCAATAGATAAGCTTTACGTCGACTTCAATGACGAGGTGGAGAAAGATCAGTTGTTAGCGGAAATCGATCCGCGTCTTTACAAGGCAAATGTTGCGAGAGATCAGGCGGGACTTGCAATCAGCAAGGCAAACCTGATGCGCACGCAAGCTAGACTTCAAAATGCCGTCAATGATGAGGAGCGCGCGCTCGGACTGCAAAAAGACAACGAAAATTTCATTTCGCAAACCGAACTCGACCAATACAAGTTTTCCCGCATGGCCCTTGAAGCGGAACTGGAAGTCTCGAAGGCGAATATCGAGCAAGCTCAAGCAAATCTTAGCAATTCCACGGCGAATCTCGACTATACCGAAATTCGCTCAACAGTAGATGGGATTGTCATTGACAAAAAAATTGAACCGGGTCAAACCTTGGCTGCACAGTTTCAAACGCCTGAACTTTTTATCATCGCGCCTGACATGCGCAAGGAAATGCATATCTTTGCTTCTGTCGACGAAGCAGATATTGGACTGATTCGCGAAGCTCAGCAAGCGGGGCAGACAGTGAAGTTCACGATCTTTGCTCATCCAGGCGAATTGTTTGAAGGGGAGATTACACAAATTCGTCTCAGCCCGACCACAACTCAAACTGTTGTCACATATCCAGTCGTCGTTTCAACAGAAAACAAAGAACTCAAATTGCTACCCGGCATGACAGCCGAAATTTCGTTCAAGATTCGCGAACAAAAAGACGTCATCAAAGTTCCCAATGCCGCGTTGCGGTACTACCCCAAACGGGAGCACGTTCGTGAAGAAGATAGAAAAATTCTTGATGGCACCGAAGAGAAACAGGCCAGCGGAGAAGAGAGCGGTGATTCGCAACCAGCGACAGTGAAAGCGAAAGGGGAGGAGGAAAGCCGACGACGCCACGTGTGGGTCAAAGAGGGCGACTTACTGAAAGCGGTCGAAGTCACGACCGGCATTAGCGATTATCAGTATACTGAACTGACCTCAGGTGACTTGAAAGAGAGTGAGGAAGTGGTCGTTGGGTTGAAAACAAAATAGACCCTCGTTTCACAAGTAACTCGAAGAGTATCGTCCATTGTTACTTGGATGAAGTTCGTCCACGATGTCTCGACACTTCGTGGTTACATCCTTCGCTTCGTATTGTTTGAGGACTGAGTTAGAAAAATCATACTGACTCATGCCAGATGAAATTATGGAATTGTCATGAACACCCTTCGCATTGCCGTTCGAGCCTTACTCAAAAACAAGATGCGCGCTGCTCTGACGGTTCTGGGAGTGGTCATTGGCATTGCAGCCGTAACGACCATGGTCTCCATCGGTCAAAGTGCAGGCAAGCTGATTCAGGGACAGTTTCAAGCGTTGGGAACGAATGTCATTGTCGTCATGCCTGGCAGCAGTAAACGCGGTGGAGTGCGACAGGGTAGTCTGCCATCTCTGACTGCAGATGATGTTAAAGCGATTTCGGATGATTGTCCCTCTGTTCTCGCTGCTTCTCCGTTAGTGGGGGCAGGAGGACAGGTGATCTACGGGAATGAGAACTGGAGTCCCAAGGAAATGTTCGGCGTGGGAGAGGACTACCTGTTGGTGAGGAATTGGGATCTTCGCATGGGAGGATTCTTCACTGAACAGGATGTGACCGCTGCCGGAAAAGTTTGCGTGATTGGACAAACTGTTGCAGAGAAGCTCTTTCAAACTCTCAATCCGATTGGAAAAACCATCCGCATTCGCAACATTCCGTTCCGAGTGGTTGGTGTACTCGCCGCCAAAGGAGCCAACATCGTTGGTGACGATCAAGATGATGTTCTCCTGATGCCATATTCGACTGTAAGAAAACGTCTTTACGGCTCCAGCTTCAATGATGTGCATGCGATTATGGTGTCCGCCCGGTCTGTCGCTCTCATGTCTCAAGCAGAAATCGAAATTCGCAACCTGTTGGCAGGTCGCCACCGAATTGCGCCCGGGCAACCGAACGATTTCCAAGTTCAAAACACCACAGAAATCGCCAATATCTTTGGAGTTGTTACAGGTACAATTACAGCCATGTTGGCAGCGATCGCGGGAATCTCCCTCTTAGTCGGCGGAGTGGGCATTATGAATATCATGCTCGTTTCTGTGACCGAGCGCACCAGAGAAATCGGTATCCGTATGGCAGTGGGCGCCAAGAGTCGGGACATCCTATTACAGTTTCTAGTTGAATCAGTGCTGCTCTCCAGTGTCGGTGGAGTCATTGGATTCCTCCTGGGAGTTGCCGGATCGACGGGCATTACGATGCTCATTAATTCATTCTCGACTGGTGTCGAATGGCCCATCGTTGTATCTTTCCCTGCCGCTGGCGTTGCGATTCTGTTCGCTGCGGGAGTCGGGATCTTCTTTGGGTTTTATCCAGCTCGCCGTGCGAGTCGCCTCGACCCCATCGATGCGTTGCGGTACGAGTAACGCTTGTTGGTACTCCTCATACAATGAAGGTGTCGGCGGCGAATCAAGTATTGCCCAGGATTTTGAATTCCAATGAGAGGTTTCGTTGTCATTGGGATCCCCTCCAGGTAACGATCCCATATCCAGGTTCAAGTCCTCGATTGCAGGTAGTCTGTTTTTCGGGAGCCTGGGATCATCCAGTGGATTAGATAAGTCAAATGATTCTTCAGCCGGTTCGTCACTGACCTCGTACTTTGGTGTGTTTTCTGAGGGAACGATTCCAGCGGGATAGCAAACTTGATCTCCAAATAAATATCGAGGACCTGCAAATTGATAGCGTTCTTCCATAAAACGAATGCCGTGGACTTCCAGAATCGTTCCAGTCTGTTCTTCGAGGTTTGCCAGTTCTGTGTTGTATTGGGCGAGAGTTTGTGCTTCCGCACTCACAGCGTTGCCCCAGTCGACAATCGCTTGCAAGACGTTGAGGAAGATCGAGCGTCCGTTCGCAAATTCCGCTTGTTGAACCAGAAGGTTGTCTTGTGCAGCGCT
>DAOUPA010000460.1 GCA_030626405.1 Planctomicrobium sp. | reverse complement strand
GCTGACGCACATCGCATCCAAATGGCGTTCGTTTTCGAATTGCCCTAACGCTTCGGCATGACCACAATCCCCATCGATCACAGCTAAGAGTTTTCGCAGACAACACCTTCGGAACATCTGCTTCGATCTTGCGCCGTAAATAGTAGACAAACTCTGGCACGTTGGTCACCTCATGCAATGCATCGACTCTGCACTGAAGAGTCGATGCAGAAAACGTTGGTTTTTCGATTTCTGACACATCCAAATCATCGACTGAGGGATTTACCAGATGGACGAGAGCGAGATTGCCATGTCGGAATTCAAAATGTCGAATTGCCATGGGAACGGGATGTTTCTCGCTCACGTCGAAGAGATATCCAGTCATCCTGCATTTGCAATTTTCAGATGAAGAGACCAAGCCAAAGCTGTGGCCTGAGTGATAACGCATGATTACCGTCCCTTCGGACATCGCAGATTCGGAAGCATTCATGGATTCGTCCGGTAAAGGTTCAACTCAGGGGCATGGAAGATCGTCTCTGGAGAGTTCTCCGTTGTCGAGAAGCCATTGAAGAGATTCACGGAGCAGGCCGCTTTCTTTCAACTCCCGAATTGGCTCAGTCATTATTTGAAGCAACTCATCGTTGGGCAACTTTTTCAGCTCGGTCGGAGTCAGACTGTCCTCGGGTGATTCCTGCGATCGTTGCTCGGCGTGAATACGCGACAGATCAACAGCAACCATCATTTGCATCAGTGTTTCGATCATTCGCAAGCGTTGGGTCGGCGTGATGTCTGAGCGGAAATAGTCACCCCACTCTGCGACCAGACGACTCATCCCTCCGAGTTGCTGCGCCACTCCCTCCACGATCTTCTGAATCTTCTCTGTGGAGTTTTCAGCCCGACGGATTTCAGAGCACATGGACCGCAGTCGCTTACGTTTTGAGATCTGTCTCTGCTCACGAGCCACCGAATTGACGCACTCACGGCACCACGAATGACGAGCTTCCTGCTCTGTGAAACGGCGGCGAAACTGATGAAGTGGCAGCCTCTGCAAACAGCGACTGCATGTTCTCTTACGGCTGTCGAGGGATGTCATTTGAACCATTGCTGCTCTTCAGAAAGTGAATGCAGGACGGAGGGGGGAAGACGACTTGTTTCGCAAAAACATAATCACCGAATCGTGCGTGTATTGTACGTGCGGGAATGAAGTTATGCAAAATCCCTGAGTGAATTGCCCTGCCTGAGTGCCCTGATGGATTTTACCAAAATGTGCCCCTGGTTGGACTGAGAACCGCTGCTCTCGCCGGGCATAAAACGGCCAAATTCGTCGAAGAATCTCAGTAGAGGTACTTTTGAGTGGTCTTACCCTCACTGGCATTGTACTGACATGACAGAACGTGTCAGCAACGGCATGGTAAACTCTTTTTGCCCCTGCCATACTCAGGCAGACACGGGCCGGAGAAAGTCACTCATTCGCAAGCCATCTGGCTTCGCCTCGCAACAATGATCGAGAACCGTTTCATGGGGAATGCACCGAGTCATGAATTTGCAGAAGCTGAAAATTTACTTGAGGGATATCAGCAACAGTTGCGGGAACTCCGTGAGTCTGCCGGAGAGCGCACGCTCGAAATCAAGAAGCTTGAATCGGAGCTTGAGTATCTGTCGGACTGGCTCAAACATTTTCGCTACTACACTTCTCTCACCGAGAAGCGAGACGACTTCGACGCAGGACTTCAGCTCTGTTTCTTCGGCCTGAATTTGATCGAACGGATCGACGCAACTCTCCCACAAACTCAGGAAGACTTCGAGAAAAGGAATGCGGAGACCGATGGCGAAATGCTGGAACTCGGTGTTGATCTTGAATCGATCCGTTTTGAGAGAATCAACTCTATTGGTGCATTTCGACAAAAGTTAGGAAGAGAAGTCTTGGTGCTCACGCAACTTCTTGATGAACGTCTCAATGGAATTCGTGTCCAGCTTCGACGTTTTCACAATTCGCAGCCAGTCACATTCCAGGGGCGGTCTGCTCCAAGTTTTGCCGAGATCGTCCTCCATGAACTCCGAGTTCGAGACACTCTCGGAGGAATGACAAGCAATGAACCAGTCCAATTCATTCCGGTTTTAGGTGAAAACGCACAGCTGAAACATGATCTTCAAATTGAATTTGAAGAGGCTAAGTGTGTTGATGTCTCTCAAGAGGAATCAACAACTCTCACGGCGGAAAAAATCGCAGAGTTGCTCAAAAAAGAATTAGAGGACTATAGAAAGTCTTTCTCGCAAGAGGTCTCGCAAGTCATCGCCAAAGTGAAAAATTCTGATAGCAATTCAAAATTTGAAGCGATTGAAGAACTCGAACCCAGGCTTCGAAAAGCTTACAAGTCCTATGACTGTGCTTGCAGACTCCTTGAGGAGGAGGCTACAGATCGAAAAGCCTACGATTACCTGAAGGAAATGGGAGTCCCCGAAGGATCTGGTGACCCCGATCTTGTTGATTACGAGCTGCTCAGTTTCGAGACATGGACCAGTTACTTATCAAAAGCTCGTAAGGAGCTTGGGCTTGGTAAATACGGGAAACTCGCTGACCGAATCTCCGCTCGTAGTGTCGTCGGAATTGACCAAATCGACCAGAAACCTGACGGAACCTGACGATTCGTGAAATTTCCCAGAAATAATTGAGTGTCTTATCTCACCTGCCTGACGTCAGTTACGGAGAAGTCATCTTTTTTCCAAACCGTCCGTTTTCGTCCGTTTCGAGGAAAACTGTAGGCATGTCTTGACTGTTGATGAGATCGACAGACATGCCGAGACTTTCTCTAACGGATGTCGGCAAATGAACGTCACTTCCCCGACCGCTGAACGCGGTCAACTTCGCTCAGAATCTGCTTTGATGGACGTCAAACAGGTCGCCAGTTTGCTGGGGTGTTCCCAGCGGCACATTTACCGGCTCTGCAATGCCAAGCAGATGCCACAGCCGATTCATTTGCGATCGCTGGTTCGCTGGAATCGCCCTCAACTCGAAGAGTGGATCGCCAACGGTTGTCCAGAACCAATCAGCAGTGATGAGACAAGCGGGGTGGTTCAGTGAGTGACTGGATACGATGCACAACGGAACATCCTTGCTCCGCATGCGGAAAACCGAAATGGTGCCAATACACCGACACCGCCATCATGTGTATGAAGACAAATCAGCACCCCGAACACGGATTTGGGAAGGAAAAGATAGACAGTGCGGGAGACACGTTTTGGTATTGGTCTCTTCGACCACAAGAATCAAATTCGTTTCCTGGGCCTACGGTTCAACTCAGCGAAACACGCGCCGATGATGAAACTCTGCATCGTGTTTACTCAGAATATTTAATGTGGTGTCCGTTCGACGTAAGCCTCATGAAAGCACTGTCTGACCGTGGTCTTACGCCTGATCAAATCGATGACCTTCGTCGCCGAAAATACAAAAACCATCCAGACAAAGGTCGTGCCAAGATCATCCGAAAGATGATCAAAAACGGCATCCTGGAATCAGATCTCGCGCAAACACCGGGGTTCGTTATCGCAGAGCATCAAGGTCGCCGCTACTGGACGACATCGCGACTCATCGGGATGATCGTCCCTGTTCGAAACGTGCGCGGTCAGATTGTTTCACTGAAAGTCCGCCAGGATGATCCGGGAAAGGGTGGAAAGTACAAGCCATTCAGTTCGAGTGGAAAGCAGCGAAACGGAAGCAGCCCAGGCTCGCCCGTTCATTTCCCACTGTTTGATGGTGACACATCAACTATTCGCATTACAGAAGGTCAGCTGAAAGCCGACATTGCAACGATGATGACAGGTATTCTAACGATTGGACTCAACGCTGCTGGAAGCTGGAAAAGAGCTGCAAAAGCAGTGAAGGCTCAAAATGTTTTGGTTGCCTATGACGCGGACCACAGGACGAATCCGAGTGTACGGCGTGCTTTGATCAATCTCGTGCAATCACTTAAGAAAAATGGCTTCAATGTAAGCCTGGAGATCTGGATATGACAGTCTTGCAAGAAGAAATTGATCCACCAAAGGGAATCGACGATCTGTTGTTATCTGGGGGGCAGTCTACGATTTTGGAAGGCGGGGATGCCGATGATTATCTCGTCGAACTGATGTTAATGGACGATGATGCAACGAGTGATTCGCAAGATGACGTTTCAATCACAAACGTGGATGTTTATGGAGACTCAAAAGATGCCAATTATCTTCCGTTGTCGATGAGGAACATTCTCGAGAATATTAAGAGGCTGACAAATGGCTGGCCGAAACGAGTCGATACGGCGCTCCTTATCCACAACTCCGAGTGTTCATCGATTTCGTGGATAATGAACAGGAACAGCCTCTTTGGTTGGCTGGGGTCTGTTATTGGAATTCCTCCTGAGTTTCATCGGGAGAATAATACCCACACTTCCGCAGAGGTATTTGAAGAACTGAAGAGAACAGTAGAATCTTTTATTGCGGTCGAGACGATGCCTCATGAACCACCAATGGAGGGACATTTTTACAGTTGTTCGTTCCCAGAACCAGGTGATGGATCGAAGCTGAATGAATTGGTGAGCAGATACAATCCGGAAACGGAGATTGATGCCGACCTGATTAAGGCGGCATTCGTGACACCGTTCTGGGGTGGAGCAGGTGGATCTCGACCAGCAATCCTGATCTCTGCGGACGCTGGACGAGGTTCGGGAAAAACAACGCTCGCCAGTCACATCGGTCAACTGGCAGGCGGCACGATTGATCTCTCGGCAGGAGAAGACGCTTCTCAAATCAAACAGCGGCTGCTCTCAACAGAAGGGCTTTCAAAACGTGTCGTTGTTCTGGATAACGTCAAGTCGAACAAGTTTACCTGGGCGGACCTTGAAGCGATGATCACGTCGCTCACGATTAGTGGCAAACGGCTTTATCATGGTGAAGCGTCGAGGCCGAATAATTTGACTTGGATTATCACATTGAACGGTCCGTCACTCTGCAAGGACATCGCCCAACGTTGCGTGATCATCAAGTTGGCAAAACCGTCTCGCTCCGGTTCGTGGGCTGAAGAGACTCGCCAGTTCATCGAGGACAACCGGCAAGCCCTCATCGCGGACTGTCTCGCGTTCCTACGTTCAGAACGTTTTCCGCTCAACGAATACAGCCGGTGGGCCTCGTGGGAGAAGGATGTCGTCGAACGCCTGCCCGAGCCTTCAGAAGTACAAGCAGTCATTTCAGAACGTCAAAATTCCGCCGATGCTGAGAATGAGGAAAACAAGCTGGTCGAGGAATACTTCACCGGAAAGCTGAAGGAGCTTCAGTATAATGTTGACACCGACAGGGTGCACATCCCGTCAAAAATATGCGCGGATTGGTTCATTGAAATCACAAAGGAACGACATCTTACAACAAACGCCGTGACTAGGCGGCTCAAACAAGCCATCCTCGAAGGG
>DAOUPA010000300.1 GCA_030626405.1 Planctomicrobium sp. | reverse complement strand
GGCCTGCCGATTCACGGGATCATCAATAGTAATAGTCCTGACATCAAAACCGCGATTGATCTTTCGAAAACACTCGGCGGAACTTCGGTTCTCGTCGTTGCTGGTCGCGTGAGCAAAGAGGTCTCTTACGACGACAACTACAAGGAATGGTCAGCGCGATTGCAGGAGAACGCCCCTTACGCAGAGAAACAAGGTATCAAACTGCTTGTGGAAAACGTTTGGAATAACTTCCTCCTCAGTCCGCTGGAGATGGCGCAGTTTATCGACGAAATCAAGAGTCCGGCGGTCGGTGTCTATTTTGATATCGGGAACGTTGTTCGCTTCGGATACCCAGAGCAGTGGGTGAAAATTCTCGGTTCACGAATCGGTAAGCTCGACGTCAAAGAATACAGTCGAAAGTTGCAGAATGACGAGGGACTCTGGAAAGGCTTTAACGTTGAAATCGGCGATGGAGATTCCGACTATCCAGCAGTCGTTGATGCACTTGAGGCCATTAACTACACCGGCTGGGCAACCGCAGAAGTGAAAGGCGGAAACCGCGAACGACTCGAAGAGATCAACAAAAGAATGGACCATTCTCTGGAACTCAAGTGAATCTGAGTCTAGAGGAGCGTCAGCAGGAAAGTGAGACACTGTGATCAAAACACGATGTCACGCCACGAGTCAAAATGGAGCCTGCCGTTCAGTCCGACATCGGTCGTCAATCGTTCGCCGATCATCCGCAATGTAGAGTTCGCTTGTTTCGTTACGCAGTTTTGCGGAAAGATTCGTCGCTGTCATCTTGTTCGCTTTTAACTCGTGACGTTAATAGCTCGATTTGTTTTTCAAGTCGTTCTTGAGCTTTCTGAAGATGATCGGCCTTCTCCGCGAGAATCGATTCGCGTATATCGAGTTCGCTCGCCTGCTTTGCGAGTTGCGCTGCAAGCGATTGAAGATCAATTTCGCTTTCTGGAACTTTGACTTGCGGCTGAATTTCAGAAGCAGTGTCGAGTAGAGCTTTTGCTCCGGAGGTGCGGGCTGCTTCGTATTCTTCGAGTGTTGTCATTTCCTCGTCGAGCAAGTCCACAAGGTCTTCAGCAGACAAATCGCGTAAATCGACGTGATCATTATCGGAATCATCAATTGGTATTGAATCCGTCATGACAGATTTCTCCTCGACAACAAAAGTGAAGTCGCCTATTTCAAGAATATCGCCCGACAGAAGTTCGCATTCGCGGACAGGTTGTCGATTGACGAGCAGTTGCGGAGTTTTCACAACAGAATCAATCCACAATCCACTGCTCGTAGCAACAACCACGCTGTGTAAAATTGGCATTTCACCACCCAATTGAAGGTGGCAATTACTTCCAGCACCAATTAAGAATCTTTCCTCATCGATTGGACGTTCGGGAAAACGTGTTCGTCCCCGTTCAATACGTAAGGAAAATTGACGTTGCTGTGAGTCAGAAGAACTCATTATCCAGCCTCTGTTCGTCCACACCACGGAATGATTGACGTCCAGAACAGAATTTAAAGATTCCATACACGCGCAATCTTCAAACCAGCGGGAAACCGCTACGTCTCCTCATATCTTCGACCTGTTAGGATGAACATCATCAACGAATACTTGCCGAGATTCGCAAAATTACGATTTATGATGGAATCACGCTCAACAATAAAGAAGGGACATCATTTTCAGGAAGTCCCTGCCATTGCTATACTTTCGGCGGTTGAATCGCACTGAGATTCAGCGTTTCTCCTTTCCTGCCATTCTATTCGTTATCTGATTCTGCCTCGGAGATCTTCCAATATGTCCTCCACGAAAAGTGCTTCTCCCTCAAAATCTGCTTCTTCTGCGAATGCTCCCAACAAAGAACCGGAATGGAAAATTAAGGGGGTCGAACCAGAAATCAACAAGCTTTTTAAGCTTCAGATCCAGCATGATGCCTCTGATCTTCACCTTCAGACAAATAAACCCGCCATGTTGCGGGTGAAGGGAGCGATTCGCGAACTCACCATGCCACCCCTTACTGCAGAGCAGCTTTGGACGATGTTCTACGAGGTGATGGATGATCGGAACAAGCGAATCTTTGAAGAAGAAGGCGGTGCAGATTTCGCCCATATCGTACCTGTCGACGGGAGCGAATGGAGGTTTCGTGTCAACTTGTTTAAGCAACTTGGACTTCCGGGCATGGTCGCTCGTAAAGTTGAGCAGTCGATTCCGCCGTTCGAAAACTTGTACCTGCCTCCAGTGATGGAAGAACTCTGCAAGTACGACCAAGGGATGGTTCTATTGGCGGGAGTGACCGGATCAGGTAAGTCGACCACGATTGCATCGATGCTGGACTGGATCAATCAGAGATATCGCAAGCATATTCTGACAATCGAAGACCCGATTGAATTTGTCTACACGGCAGATAAATGTCTGATCAATCAACGTGAAATCGGAATGGACGTGATTGACTTCAGTGTTGCCATGAAGCATGCAGTGCGTGAAGATCCGGATATTATTCTCGTGGGGGAATTGCGAGACATGGAAACGTTTGAAACGGCCATTCACGCGGCGGAAACTGGACACCTTGTGTTCGGAACAATCCACGCATCAAGCGCTCCTGGCACCATTCAGCGAATTCTGGACTTGTTCCCTCAACCGATGCACAACGCGATCCGTGCGAGTATGGCGATGAACATGAAAGCCATTGTGGGACAGAAGCTCCTGAAAACGATTGTCGATAAACCTTCACGAGTTCCGATCGTCGAAATCATGCGTTTCAACCCAACCGTTCGCAAACTTGTTCTCGAGGCGTCAGACGAAAAACTCTCCGCTGCCATTCGAATTGGCAAGGAAGAAGGGATGCAACTGTTTAACGATTCGTTGTATGGTTTTGTTGATCGAGAGTTCGTGAGCCGACAAGCGGCCTTCGAGATTTCACCGAATGTCGAAGAGTTGAAGATGATGATCAAGGGAATTGAAGTCAAAGGACCAGCCATTCTCTAGAGAATGCCGCCAATGTAAAAAACTTTGTACTGAAACCAATTATGCAGTTGAAGCATCTCAAAATAGGATTGAGGGCTGTGAGAACGACGAGTCGATTTCAAACACGAATGCTCTTGGGGGTATTGATACTTTTTTTCTCAGGCGCAATGGCTCAGGGGCAAGCACCAGTTCCCGTCCAAAATCCGGTGCCTGTTCCAGTTGCTGGACCAGCACCAGGAGGAGGTGCGCCTGCGGCCGGATCTGTTTCAGCAGTTGGGAAGTATCCCGCACCACACGATGGTTTCACACGGGGAAACACATTTCCTTCACGACCGGACCACGGGCTGAGTGCGAAGATCGCTCCGCAAATCGGATTTTATCTCTCGCTGGTGAAATTAGTTTGTATTGTCGCGATGTTGGCTTTCTGGATCCATTATTCGAACTGGGTCCATGAAGATAGTCGAGGACTTCAAGTCCGACCGCCGTTTTGGAATGGCATTATGCTGATGGGAGGAGTAGCTGCATTTCCGGCTGTACTGAGCATTCCCGTGTTCTTCGCGGGATTTCTTGCGATGATCTTTTCGGTCGGGACTCCGCTTGGATTTTATATCGTTGAGAGAAACAGCCGTGTGCCTGAGAGTCGCAGAGTGATGACTCCGGACCACATTTACCGCTGGACACAACGACAACTCTCAAAAGTTGGCATTCATATTGGTGGACGTGAAAAGGCAGAAAAAGCGTCTGGTCCGCCCATTACATTTATTGGTAAAACAAAAGCAGGCATGCGAGACGATTCACGCACCAGGCAGGTCGAATCATCGAAGGGATATGTTGCAGCAAAGGAACTCGTTTATGACGCCCTGTTGCGTCGATCGACAGATATTCACCTTGAACCTAGTGACGACGAACTCCGAATTCGAATTCGTATCGACGGAGTCATGTATCCTGCTGAACCTTTTGATAAAGCACTCGGAGATGCGATCATCAACATCTTCAAAGTTCTCTGCGCGATCGACATCACTGAGAAACGCCGTTCACAGGACGGAAGCTTTGCGGCAATTGCCGAGGGACGAGAAATCGATTTTCGTGTTGCCTCACAGGGGACGCGACATGGCGAAAAATTGAGTATGCGTATTCTCGATCAGGCGAATTCAGTCGGAACGATCGAAAAACTCGGCATGCGTAAACAACTGCAAAGAGATTTGGAAACGACAATTGCCCAGCCACATGGTCTCATGCTTGTCTGCGGACCAACTGGAGCAGGTAAGTCGACAACCCTCTTCGCCTGCATCAACGGAATTGACAGTTATGAGAAGAACATCATTACCGTTGAAGATCCCATCGAATACAAGATGGAGAATGTGACGCAAATTGAGACGAACACGAAAGCGGGAAACACATTTGGAAAGTCACTCCGTAGCATTCTCAGACAAGATCCTGACGTGATCATGATCGGTGAAATTCGTGATGAAGAAACGGCTAAAATCGCCTGTCAAGCAGCGAACACAGGACATATGGTCTTTTCGACAGTCCACGCAAACGACACAATTACAGCCCTTTATAGACTCCTTGACCTGGGTGTCGAACCGTTCATGATCTCGACTTCGATTTCAGCAATCCTGGCGCAAAGACTCGTACGCCGTCTCTGCCCGAAGTGCAAAGAAGCATACAAACCTAAAGCTTCACTCTTGAAAGCTGTGGGCTTGCCACCGGAAAAAATCAAGGAGTTCTACCGCCCACCTACAAATCCGGTATCGCCATGCACAAAATGCAACGGACTTGGATATATCGGGCGCGTGGGGGTGTTTGAAATGTTGCTGATCACACCAAGGATTCGAGACATGATCCGCGATGCGGCAACGATGTCCTCGATCCGCAACGAAGCTCGTAAAAACGGAATGCTCTATATGCAGGAAGAAGGGTTGCGGCTTGTCGTGCGGGGTATGACTTCTGTTGATGAAATCAGTCGGGTCGTCAAATAATAAATCAGGTCGTAGCAAGTTCTCGATTTGTCGAGAACGATTTCCTGAAACGTGTTTGCGACTTTCAAGTTGAGGACCAGCAATGCCACTTTTTGAAATTGAAACCGACGCCCATATTATGGTCGGTTGGGCTGACAACGAAGATGAAGCTTTACTGTTTGCCAATGAGCATTATCCTGAGGAAGCCGTCAAACGCGTTCATCAAAGGCCTCGCGATGTCTGGGTGATTTCCAAACGATTGCTGGGACTAGAGTCAACGGCTGCCCCATGTGAAAAAGCACGAAACTGTCTGTCCAGGGCTGCTGGCGACAAGATTCATGCAATCCGACTTTACCGCCAGGAAACAGGCGTCGACCTGCATGAGGCGCAGCTTGCTATCGAAACCAATATGTCACTCGGTTGGTAGTTCACTCTCTTCGAGCTTTGATCTTTCCTCCCAAGTTTGAATTCAAAAGGGACTTCAAACTGAAAGAGAATCGCTCGTACAATGCGTGCAAACACAGTTGCGACCGGATTCTTTGGCGAGATAGAGACCTCTGTCTGCCTGCTTGATGAGTTCTTCTGCCTCAAATTTTTGACGATCTGACGTCGCGACACCGAGTGAGATTGTCACTGACAACTTTTCGTTTTCGGTCAAGACTTGAAGCTGTGAAATCCGTTGCCGAATCTGCTCCGCAATTCTCATTGCTCCAGTGTGCCCAACGTTCGGTAAGATCATAGCGAATTCTTCACCACCATATCGCGCTGCCAACGCGTGGTCCGTGACTCTCAATTCATGTGTGATTTCTTGAAGTGCAGCAGCAACTTTTTTGAGAACCAGATCACCAACGGTGTGTCCGTAACGATCATTGAAGGATTTAAAATTGTCGACATCGAGCATCAGTAAACTGCACGGTTCTTGCATCAGTTCTGACTGTTCCAGGAACCTTGCGAGTTCTTGGTCGAAGGTCCCACGATTAGCGAGATTCGTTAAAGCGTCTCGCCGGGCTTGCTGAGCGATGTCCGCACGTGAGATTTCTCGCTGCAGCGTCTGAAGCAGAAAGCTTGACGCCCATTCAACCAATTGAGCCTCTTCGTGCCTAGGGAGAGTTGTCTCCCTGTGAGTAAGCATTAACAGGCCAAGCGTTTCACCTTCATGTGATACAGGAATGACCATTCCGCAACGGAATGGAATTTCTTCATTGCGTTCAAGGACCGTTTCGGCGGTAATAATCACAGAAGAATCACACAGATCAAACAGTTCGTCGACAAAAACTTGCTCTCCACGTTGCCAATTCGCCAAATCATTGCAGCTTTCAAGCATCCCTCCGCTCGCAAAGTGCGGGCACGCATGGTTTGTCTCGGACTCAGGACCATTCAAGTACAAACTCGCCCATTGATACCCGGTGAGAAATGCAAGCTTCTTGAGAAATCCTTGCATCATTTCATGAGGAGACTGAAATTCTGAATCGAGCAGTGCTCGGATTTCTAGCATCTCCTTGGCAAGTTCAACTTCAACATCATGATTGGCGTTGAGAATCGGCTCTGGAACTTCTTGGCGTTGGCATCGCGTGCGCTGCATGAGATGTACGAAGGCTTCTCGCTCAGAACTGTCCGATGCGAAATCCGGAAGCTCAGACAGGAACATCAGACTTGTATCGGTAGCATCCAGATCGCATTGAAACAACGAGAGCGTCTCAACTTCCGGAGGGAGATTGTCAAAGAACTCTGGCTGCTTTGACTTTTCAATCACATTGCCACAGACCGGAAGATGCTGCGGAATGTCGGGGCGTTGAACGTTATGGTCTGAAGCGTCCCAGTTTCCATCTGAGTATAAGATCCATCCGTAAAAGCGACTTTCTGGTCGACACCATTGCTTGAGAATGTTCAACAATCGAGTGCCAGAATGTTTGCCTTCGATCACTTTTTTCCATTCGACTTCAAATCGATAGCGGTCGCAGTTTCTTTTCATTTTCGTGCCGACCTGCTTCACTGCTTCCAGATCCCTGCGAAGTTGCTCACAGCGATCGGTCGCTTGACGAATCCTCATCCACGAAATCAACCACAACCCGCAAAGAGAAAAAATGAACAGCCCAATGAGGTCGATCATGAAATTGTCTGACACAAGCATCACTGCACTCTCCGCCACGTAGATTCATCCTGCATGAGAACTTTGTTCGATGCTATGAACCAACCCTGAGAGAAAGCGAGCGAGGACAGTCGATTCACACAATTTTTCATGTCGAGCAACCTCAACATCTCGAAAAGATTGCTACAATCGATTCTTCATTCAGGTTCAAGGTTTTGTCGGACGTCGTATTAGCGAGCCTGCGGGCAAGATTGTCGCATTTTTCACTGCATTCTCTCGCGAGGCGAAACGTGACAATTTCATTCAAGAGTGGAATCATGGTGGATCAGGAATCAGCGAGCACAACACGCATCATTGTGATTTGCACAATGATGCTTGCTATCTCTATTGCAGTGATCGAATACATCCTTCCTCAGGGGATCGCGCTTGGACTTCTGTATGTTGCCGTGCTCGTTCTCACCTTTTCGTCACTGAATCAAAAAGTAATTCTCCTGGTCGCTGGCCTCGTGACCGGACTTTGCACGCTTGGTTACATCGCCGGTCCTCACACTTGGGATGTGGATGAACTTGTCCCTGCCACCAATATGTTGCTGACAATTTTTGCGATCTGGACAACAGCGATCCTTGGTTATCAACGAAAGGTCTCTGAAGAAAGTCTTCGTGTCGCGAATATTGTTCTGGACCGGAGAATTCATGAGAGAACTGAAGAACTGCAATTGGCCTTTGATAAATTACAGAAAGAAGTTGTCAGACGCCGTAAGGCACAAGCTGCCTTTGAAGATGAGCAGACTCTTGTGGATGGATTGATGGAGGCGATTCCAGACAACATTTACTTCAAGGACATGGAAGGAAAATATCTGCGAATCAATAAAGCGAAAGCGCAACGGTCTGGACTCGCATCGCCGAGCGATGCCATCGGAAAGACCGACTTCGACTTTTTCCCGAAAGGTCATGCCGAACAGGCTCTGAAAGCGGAACGCAGGATTCTGGAAACAGGCGAAGAACTGATCGACTCCGAGGAGCATCTCGTCTGGCCGGACGGAACCGTCACATGGGTTTCCGCGACGAAAATTCCACTTCGAAATTCAGATGGAGCCATCATCGGGACCATGGGAATTTCCCGTGATATCACTCTTCACCATGAAATCGCAGAACAACTCGAATACGAACGAGATCGGCTGCGGACCTTAATCGATCACTTACCCGATTTTGTTTTTATCAAGGACAAAGACGGTCGATTCTTAACTGTGAATCGCGCTTTGGTTCAGGTCTATGGCTGCCAAACCGAAAAGGAACTACTTGGTAAAAACGATTTTGACTTTTCACCTGATGAATTGGCTCAAGCCTATCGTGATGATGATTTAGAGGTCATGCGAACACGTCAGCCACTCATCAATCGCGAGGAGGAAAATCTGCTTGCGGATGGTTCTCGAAAATGGCTCCTGACAACAAAAGTCGCCCTCACAAATAGCGATAACGAGGTCATCGGGCTCGTTGGAATCGCGCGCGATATCTCGAATCGAAAAGAAGCAGAGCAAGAATT
>DAOUPA010000117.1 GCA_030626405.1 Planctomicrobium sp. | reverse complement strand
CCCTCTCCCGGTTTAGAACCCTCTCCAGGTTTAGAACCCTCTCCAGGTTTAGAACCTTCTCCAGGTTTAGAACCCTCTCCAGGTTTAGAACCTTCTCCCGGTTTAGAACCTTCTCCCGGTTTAGAACCTTCTCCCGGTTTAGAACCCTCTCCCGGTTTAGAACCCTCTCCCGGTTTGTTTTCCGTCGAACTATCGTTTTCCATCTTTTGTGATGGTGGCATGTTGTCTGAGGGTGTGGAATTGTTGGTTGGCTGGTCTTTGTCTGGTTTTGGTCCATGTGAAGGGTTTTCAGCTTTAGAATCTGGCTCCTTATTGCCCGACGGCTTTTGACTTTCACCAAGGTCTGTTTTCGTGTTTGTCCCTTTAGGATCTTTTGGCGAGGTTTCTTCATCTGGCTCAGATTCTGAATTTTGGCCTGTGCTACCCATTGGATCATTCATCGGACGAGTAGAGGGATCGGTCGCGGAATTCTCAGTCCCGGACTTCGTCTCGTTAGAACTCGTGTTCGTTTCCGACTGCTCAGAAGAATTATCCGTCTGTGAAGGATCAGAGTTTCGTTGATTCTGCTTCTGGTTTTCCGACCGAGGTTGTTCGCTCGGATTTTCGTTGGAAGGATTCTGCTCTGCAGAGTCGCCCGGCTTTCGATTCTCTTTCTCCCAATGATCAAGAAGCTTGCGTATTGCCTCGTCGTCTTCGGCTTTATCGGAGCGGGGTGGTACCTGCTTCTGATCAGTTCGATTCCCGTTTTCCTGCGATGGTTCACTCTTTGATTCGTTCGATTGCGAATTGCCCTTGGAATCTGAATTGGATGAGTCGTCACCTTTCTGGGATGAACCATCAGGGTTTTGTGAATCTGGTGACGGGGGCTGACCCGGATCACCATTTTTCTGCTCAGAGGGTTCCCCCTTGCCTGGACTTGATTTTCCGTTTGGCTTGTTCTGCTGAGAAGAATTGTTGGGATTTCGGGATTGCTCGCCTTTATTCTCTTCCGACATCGGATCCTGAGTCTCAGGCATCTCTCCTGGATGTTCCTCTGAATCTTGTGGCTGGGGCTGTTGATTTGGATTTTGTTGATCTGGGTTGGGCTCAGTCCCATCATCGGACTGCTGTTTCTGATCAGGTTTCTGTTGTTGATTCTGATTGCGTTGTTGCTCTGAGTCGGATTCGTCAATTTTTTCGCGGAGTTTTTCATCCTGTTGTTCGGTGAACTCCTCGGCTTTTTCCTCAGTGACCGGCTCGATGATGTTGATCGTCATTTTTGAAGTGCGAGTGACATGCTTTGGCAAGTTGTCAAACGGTTCGAAGTTATCTTCCGCTTCCAGGAAGAACTTCAACTGATCTCCCGGCTTTAAGTTCAGCGGGCGTAAATCGAGTCGGTATTTCGAGCGAACTTCTGGAGAATTAGGGCCTTCAAACAAACGCGGAACATTAGCCAGCAACTCTCCTTCGCGTTCCATTTTCAGAACGATTCGACGGAGCATGAAATCGGGATCGCGGGCTTCAAACGCAATTGGAACTACAGCATTCGCCGGGACATCGAGGTCTTCAATGGGATAAAGAATCGTGATCTCAGGACTCAAATCAGGTCGGATTTTCAGTCGATGAATTGTTGGCTGCGGATCTTTCGCTTTCGCTGCATTTTCAACTTGAATAAAGTAATGGTTAGGGAAGGTTCCATCGTCTCGGAATTTCAACCGCCAGCGTGCTTCGATTTGATCCGGCCCAGTTTTGACCATTTCAATGAAATCAACACTCTCTTCCGCAACGTCATTGTCGGTCCGATGGAGACGCGCTAAAGTGACCGGCATATTTGTCTTTGCTCGCACGGTGACAAACGTACCTTCCCAACCATCGATGGTGCTCCCCTGTTGAACTTTGTCATCGAGGAGCATGTAGTCGGGGTAGTCGTAAGAGATTTCCGTCACTGTCGCCGATGGAGGCTGTTTGACGTGGACTTGATAGTTGACTGAAGAAACGTCACCGGCTTGTATTCGATACGTCAGGTCTTTGAGCAGTCCTTCGCCGTTTGCGCCGGTGAGTCGGGCGCGGAATCGTGGCAGTCCTTCGCCAGTATTTCTCATGATGATTGGTTCGTCGACAAAGCGTTTGTCCGATGTCGTGAACAGAAGTTGGACTTCCTCGGGAACGACTCCGCCCAAATCGACGGTGACGTCCAGTTGATCATGTGCGAGGACTTCGTAGTCGCCAGGAACAACTTCAAGAATTTCCGTTTTTGTTGACGAAGCAACTGCTGAAACCGGGAACAACGCTCGCCAGACGGAGTTCGACAGCTTCTTGGGAGAAAAAACTGTGTAGAGACACATCACTACTACAATTCCAAGAAGCACATACGAACTGTGCATCAGAAACCGACGGTCGACTGCCTGATCAACATCTGCCTTTTTGATGTCGAGTGCGGTTCTCTTCTCAAGAGCTTTCAAGATGTCGGGTGGGATTTCGCGTCCCTCGTCTCGCAGTTGCACCCAAGAGACGAGACTGCTGTTGAGTTCCGGATAGGCTGCCTCAATTTCACGGGCAGCATAGAGAACATTGATTTCACGATACAGCGGCATCGCGATTTTGACGACGCTCCAGGCGGCTGAAATGCAAACAACAATCCCGAGAAGTGCTGTCCGAGTCAGGTCACCCAGCCCACCTGAGATAACCCAATGGTCAAAGATTGTGAAAACAAGGATGTACCCCAACAGAAAGACGGCCAGCACAACAACCGACGAAAGGACATCCGTATGATGAATTCCGGTGCGTGTCTTTTTGAGCTGAAATTCGATAAATTCGTCAAAGTCAACGTACTTTGACGAAGTGGTACCGGGAGCTTTATGTTCCGCAACTGCCATCGACTCTGACTCGTTGAAGGAAAAGGAGTCGTTTCCATCCATGATGTAATTTTCGGAACACTCATTCTCCAATAGTGACTGTTTCCTGAAATTCACCCTTACTATGATAGTCGACGCTCGAGCGATGGGGAATGTTTCCAAAAAATTGATAGAGACCACATTTCTTCCGTCATCCGAAGAGTCGGGTGAGTAATCCGCACTGGAATCGATTACCGACCATCATTTTCTGAGAAACACAAGGCAATGGACGCTGAAATGGATCGAACGGAGTTGTTAGAAGTTGCTCAAGAAGCGGCTCGAATCGGAGGAGATATCCTTCAGGATTGGGCGGGACGTTTCACTTCTCGCGAGAAAAGCCCAGCAAATCTAGTCACCGAGGCGGATCTTGCCTCGGAAAAGGCGATTTTTGAGCACATTCATTCAAAATACCCCGATCACCGTTTTCTCGGTGAAGAAGGGCTTCTTCGAGATGGAGGCGACTCACCTTACCGCTGGATTATCGATCCTCTTGACGGCACGTCAAACTACGTTCACCATTTTCCGTATTATGCTGTCTCCATTGGGCTTGAGTGCAATGACGAGATCATTGCAGGAGTCATCTTCGACCCGAATCGGGATGAAATGTTCACCGCAATTGCTAGCGAAGGAGCAAGACTGAATGACCAGCTCATAGAAGTCTCCGCTGCGGACGAGCTTTCGGAAGCAATGTGCATGGCGAGTTTGCCGATCAGGACTGATCGAGACAATCCAGCAGTCCTCAGATTTCTCGACATTTTGGAAGTTGCACAAACCGTTCAAAGGACCGGATCCGCAGCGTTGAATCTGTGTTCAGTCGCATCGGGAAGGGTTGATGCCTTCTGGTCGACAAGCTTGATGCCCTGGGACATGGCTGCTGGAATACTCATCGTCCGTGAAGGGGGAGGGAATGTGTCAACGTGCGAAGGAGATCCGTTCTCTGTACACACTCCAAACCTGTTGGCAACAAACGGGACATCGCTACATGCGGAACTATCGGAACGACTCCAAAATGTTGAATGATCAGATCACCGTCACGAGTGATTCTTTGCACAATGGTCCTTGAAAGATTGGCGAATTTTGCAGAGCCACTTGGTGCCGAACTCGCTTCGAGCATATGATGTACAAGATGTAAGGGAACTCCTCGCAGGGTTACGTAAGAATCTAGAACAGGTTATGGAGCGTATCGTGCCAGTGAGGGGGAATGTCGTTTTCTCACAGCATTTACCCTCAAGGCAGAGTACGACATTGGTACCCAATGGTGGGACAACATCACCTTCCGGCGGAGCGAATTGAAGGTCTCGTGAAACATCACTGCAATTCAAAACTGCTCTTCCCACGCAGGCGAATTCACTTTCGCAGGTCAGACATCTTACAGATTGTGTGCGTGGCGTGGTGGCGAGTGAGCGTCGTTGCCTTCTGCATTATTTTCTTTGGTCATATCGCCGTTGCCCAACCTCCGACGAAAGAACAGGAAACAGTTCGCGAACCTGTTAGTGGTGCAACAGGTTCAAAGTCTTCTCCTCGTTCATCAATCAGAGAAGTTGAACAAGATGCGCTGATCGCAGATTTTTTTATTGCAAGTGTTGAGCTGAACGCCGAAGTTGTAGGCGACCGAGTCAAGATAGACGCTGCTGTCGAACTCGTTATCAATCGAGACAGTGTCAATGGCTGGCACCGCGTTCCTCTGCGGTTTGATCAAGCACATATCTGGTCTCGTGAGTACATCGGGCCCGGCGAAGAAGCCCCCGATTTTTATTCTAAAAATGGGGAAGAAGGGATTTTCTGGATGCTGAAAGGAGTTGGGAAGCATCAGTTGAAATTCTCGATGTGGGTTCCCGTTGGTCATAGCGAGTTTGGTTCTCGGTTCGCACTGTCGCTGCCTCCGTTACCCAAACTCTTTGAGACACAGTTCAACTTTACAATCCCAGAGGCGAATCCCAGCCTGCTCTCATCTCCAAACTTGACCGTTCACGAGACGACGCATGGTCCATCCGAAACGACATTCGAGACCAGTGTGACACGAAATCGACTGGACGTCGTCTGGAGAATCCCCCGGGACACCGCCAGGAAAGTTTCAAGTGTCACAACGAAATTCCATCTGAAACCTTCCCCGGAATCGATTTTGTTGGTTGCAGATCAGATCATCAACCTGCAAGAACCAAATTCGCGAGAACTTCTGATTCGACTCCCATCCGATTTTAAGTTGCTGGAGCGAAAAGGGGAACGGATTCAGTCAGTAACGGAAGTTGCTGATCGCCCAGGCTGGATTCGCGTTCTACTCACCAAAGGGACCGGTCGCATTGATCTGCGTTGGATTTTTCGCAAGCCAATGTCGAAAGACGGAGAGCGTCTGACGATTCAAGGATTAGAAGTCGAGGGAGCCGCCCAGCAAGGAGGGAGCGTTCGCATTGATGACATAAGCGGCTACAGGATTCTCCCACAAATTTCCGATTCAAGAATGATCTATCGGATCAACACAGATGAGATGCAAAACGGTCCGAACGATTCGTCAAACAGTGTTTTTGAGTTTCTCCAACAGCCATTCCGGTTGGTCCATGAAATTCGTCCGATCGAGCCACTTCATTCAGTGACACCTATTTACGAATTCAAAATTCATTCGGACTTCATGGAACTGTTGGTTCATCAATTGATTGAAGTAGAAAGAGGCGAAGTCTCTGAACTCCGTTTCGAATGGTCAAAATTCGAATCGCAAAACTGGAATCTCATCGGTAGTGAGACAGCGTCGTTGACATTCGGCGAAATCAAAACATCCAAAGACAATGCCACGAATGAAATCGCATTGAAATTTTCCGATCCGCTTCCAAGAGGAGAACGTATTCATCTCATCACTCGATTTGAACGTCCAATCACTCTCAATCAAATTTCAAAATTGAGTTGGACTCTCCCTGAAATCCCTGATCGTTTTGTACGTGGAGAGTTAATTGTGACGGAGTTGGACGATGACTTGGAACTCGTCTTCGACGAATCAACTGAAGTCAAACTCTCACCCGTTATCAATGAGAATCAAATCAATCAACTGGCGGACCTTTGGGATCTTGAAGAACCACTGCGAGCGAGTCTGCGGTCAACGTCGACAAAAATCGTCAAGTCATCAACAATCGATCAGTTGTCAGCAACAATCACACGACATGAGCGACGTGTCTCGGGGGGAACAACTGTCGAAATACAAGAAGCAACACCACGTGACTTGCTCGTTAACCAACAATGCCAGCTTGATATTCAATACGGCCGATTGCAATCGTTAGATTTCCTCATTCCAAAAGACTTAATGAATTTCATTCGCCAAGAAGATATTTCAGAGAGTCTGGATATTCGACTTGAGGGTGAAAGATTGGAGGTAGAGCTTATCGGTGGTGTCCCGAAAATAATATTTCCTCGTTCAATTATCGGGAAGAACACGATCGAAATTCGATACCGATATCCAATCCACGTTGGTGATGGGCAACAAAGCTTGGAGTTACCAATCATTTCATTCACAGAATCCCCTTTCAATCAAGTGAAATGTTTGGTGACACCAATTGAAAACGTCCAAGTCGAGCAGAAAGATTCAGGCTGGATTGCGATTCATACATCACCACGAGGGGCACTCTGGTTAAAAAATCTGGAAGGCGGTCCCGTTGAATCGATTCCACTCACGATCGGAGGAGCGCTGGCAGACACATCGCAGCAATACATTGTTGAGCGTGCAGATTTATGGACTCAGTTTGAAGTCGATGGGAGGTCGCAATCATTGGCTCGCTATGAAGTCCTCTCCCCACCTTCGCGTGTCTTGATGAATTTCGCTCCGGGGACAAAAATCAAACACGTGATCGTCGATGGTCAGTCATTGAACGACACAGAATTTCCAAACCTGGAAGGTCAGGTCATCATAACATTGCCTGACGCAATCCATGAGCGGAGAGAGATTGTGATTTACTACGATAACGAAAGTGAATCGATTTTTAAGTTTGCAAATTTGCATGCGTTTCATTTTCCGGAATTTTCTGAGAGTGTGTGGGTCGACGAAACGGTCTGGGAATTACAATTGCCAATTGGACAACACCTCTTCGGATATCCGGAACTAAAACCATTATTCGGTTGGAAGCGAAAGGGGCTCATCTGGGAGAGAGAGTCCAACGAAACGTATTTATCTGAGAGGAAAACCCGCTGGGATTCGATCGATAAAAAATTTCATTTCAATGAAAACTTCTATGCGTTTCGAGGATTTGCTCCGATCCAAGAAGTGAAATTCCGATCTATGAATCGATCTTTAATTCTTCTAATAGGAGCAGGGTTTGCCCTTGGAATGGGTTTTATCTTTTTTCGATTCCCTGTCACACGGAACGTTTTTTCTTTGTTTGTCACGGCATTCGCATTCGCAGTTGCAAGCTTGTGGTATTTGGAACCAATGTTGCTTCTTCTACAACCAGCAATCATCGGGATGCTGCTTGCACTCACGGCAACGGTCATTGATGTGCGCACACGGAAAAAGTTCTTCGACAACTCAACAATGCTTCATCGAGTGCAACAAAATGACAGTCATGTCACAGGTGTGTCTAGTCCAGATGAAGGAACGACGCGAATTTATTCTCAGACAGGTTCGAGCGTGTCCAATCTTTCACGTAAGTAAGGGGATTCATTAATGATCAAAGTGAATCTCCTTACCCGATTCAGTGATTCGCAAGTCGTTGTCATTCTTGTTTTGAGTTTACTGGTTGTGTTTGAGTCCCGTTGTGTCTTGGCTCAGTCGATTCAGCGAGAACAATCAATCAGTCAAGATCAGCTATCGCATGCTGTGATTGAATCGGCGATTTATGAGGCAACATTCTCAGAGAGTGATTTCACGAACGGAACGTTTCGCTGGAATATTATTCACCGAGGTTCAGTCGATGCAACGATCGATTTCTCAAATGCTAATCTCGCCCTCAGCAACCTCAAGTCCGAATCAACCTCACTCGCATGGGGAACGACCACAGAAGATCGGCGAGTGCTGATTGTTGAGAAAGACTCGAGCATTGTCACTGGTGGATGGAGCAAGCACGGTGATGTTTTTCCCGGAATGTCAATCATCGAGTGCCAATTTCCTCCCGCATTGAAAACTCAGCTCATGGTGCGTATTCCGACCAAGCTTAAGCTGCGCTCTTCGGTAGGGCATGTCGAATCCAAAGCGGATGGAATCGATTCAGATTTCAGAATTTGGAGAGTTGATCTGGGACGCCATCGGACAGCTACGTTTAGCGTTACCTCAAACGATCTTAATCCGATCTCACCAAATCCGAAAGTGGAAGTCTATGCAGTTCACGTCGCGCGACGCGATGGGATTTTCATTCAAGCCGATTTTTCCATTGAGGGGTATGATTTAGAACATCGTTCTGAAATCGAATTTCAAATTCCGAAAACGCTAGCCATTCAATCAATAACATCAAGCGGTGTCCCGGTTGAATATGACCGCAAAACGGAAAAGTCCTCCAAAGTGACCGTCAATTTACCAAAAGGAATTCCTAAAACTCGCATCAATTTGCGAATACAAGGATTTCAGCCGGTCCAGTGGGTACTAAAACATTCGCTCCCTTTCCTGTCGATTCCAGGCTCTATCGAAGCAAAACGCGCGGAGAGTTTACGGGTCGAAACACCCTTGGAGTTACACCAAATTGAATCGCAAGGTTTCTTTCAAGTTGGTTTATCAAAAGAACCTCGCGGAGAAGTATGGCGATTTGAAGCCTACCGCGCAGACCCCAAACTGACCATTGATCTGGGGGCGCCGAATTCAGCCGTCAGGGCTGAGATTCATTCATTACATTATCTTGACACGCCTCTTCCGTGGAGCGTCTCTAAAATTTCAGTCACGGCCAAAAGTGGGCGTCTTTTCGATCTCAATGTTACTCTTCCTCGTCAGTCCACAGTCATTTCGGTCTTACCAACGAACATTGGTTCTGAAATTGCCAGTTGGTCCGTCAATCGCAGAACGTTGAACATCGTTTTTAAGGAACCGATCTCATTCGACTCACGAAAAACGTTTGAAATCCTCTTCCGTTCAGAGTCTCCTTCCGACGATATTGAACAACAACTTCCAGTCCCTGTCGTCGCCTCAGCGGTGACGACATCGATACAGTGCGATTGGGTTCTACCAGCATCATTGGACATTCATCTTGTCACCGGGACACGGTGGAACGAGTTGACTTCGGAGATGAAGTTCGATCAATTTTTGAAGACTAAAGCACTAGAAATCAAAAAGACTGCTCAAACTCACCGCAGTTTTTTTAATTCAAATGTCAACACACGATCGCTGCCGGAAATACGCATTTCACCAACGCGTGAATTCGACACTGACCGACTCGACAATTCGGAACCAGACGAAGTGTCGACTGGACTAGATGCTCAGGATCCAGCTATTTCGGCAACTCCTAGCGCACGTGTCTTACTGCTCACACAGGCTGAATCACTCAGCAATGCCCATGCTCCTCAACTTGTCCATCACGCGACAATCCAAGTTCATGGCGAATGTGGAGCAGAAAAACTGCAATTACACATTCCAGAAGACTGCCTGCTTTCCTCCGTTTCTGTCGACGGAAAAGCGATCACCGTTTTTCATGATGGAGACTTCATTCGGTTTCCTGAAGAAATCACGACGATTCGTGAAGTGACACTGATTTATATCTCGAAGGCGGAAAAAAAATGGCTCGCGCAGTCTTGCAAAGTGCCCCTTCCGAAATTTTCCCTTGAAGTCTCGCAATTTGACTGGACACTTGAAATTCCTGAAGATCAAGTTCTCACTCGAGTTTCGCTCCCGAACTCGCAACTGGAAACGAATCACCAGCGTCTTCCGTGGGGATCGTTCTCGATGAACCCACGTACTTGGGGGCGATTGCCTCAGAGTGAATCAGATACGATTTCTAGCGAACCACCAAACTTGAATTCAACAGATCGCTCAGGAAGTGCTCAGTTTGAATTTCACAGTATGTCTTTCTCTTCCGAAGTTCAATTTGAATCCTGGGACGCAGGCGGATCTCGCAACTTCGCTTGGGCAGCTTTTCTTGGAGCCATGATCGTTGGAGCCGGAGGGCGGTTGTTTCGTTCGTTGTGGATTCGAAAAACGATAATTTATTGGATCTTCGTATTAGTGGTCATTCAATTTTTTGCCGTGAATCAATGGTCAATGATCATCGGAGCAATGTTGACGGGAACATTCATTTCTTTACTTGTCCCGTTCGAACTATTGCAACATTCAGATAGAGAACAGTCTTCCATCCAACTCCCGAATCTTTCCACCGTGACTGTAATTTTCATGTTGTTAAGCGGATGTACTCTCTTTGCACAAGATCGGTCTCCCCGGCCATCCACGAGTTCTCAGCGGGCGAATGCCATACCCTATCTGTTGCGGTCGGTTCGGTACGACCTTCTCGACACGACTCCAACCAAACAGTACCGAGCGACAATTGAAATTTTGACACCCACTCAAAATACCGAAACACTGGTAGAGCTTTCTTACAAGGGAGTCGTCTTTCAATCAGGTGCAAAATGCTTAATCGACGGTCGCGAAGAAACGGTGATCCCTGCTCTTGATGGAAAGGGAGTCGTCGTGCGGATTCAAAACGATCCTGAAGAGACAACGAACGCTCCAGATTTGGACTGGCAAAGACATCTTGTTCAATTCCATTTTTTACTTCGGAAAGATGAAACTCGTGATGAAGAGAATGTGTCGACATCGACGATTCCTAGAGTTCTTGACTCAATTCTCAGTCTCCCCAGACAACAAGGTCAGGAAGACGTTGTTCGCGATGGTCAAATCCTCTCCAGCAATGAAGAGACGACTTTAATTTCATTGGGAGCGGTTGACACAATTTCGGCTCCCATAAATCACTTTGAAAACCACGACAAATTCAAATTCTACACACTTCTCAATGTCTCACCTGCCCGAGTGACTGGTCAACTCTATATCGAAGATTTTGAAGTCGGGAAAGACAGTCAAAATGAGACTCGGAAGCTGAATCTCAAACTTCCGCAGGCGGTATTGGTCACGAATGTCAGTGGGGCTTCTGTTTCGAAATGGTTTTTGACCGAGGGTAAAACCGAGCCGAGCAGGCTTATTATTGAATGCAGAAAGAATGCGCCTCGTACGACGACGGTGGTCTCATTTTGTTTGCCAACAATGGTCAACTCAAAAGGAGAAGTGCTCATCCCGAAGTTGAATTGGTCGGATCTCGATCGTCGACAAACGATTGGATTAAAAGGACCAACGGGAGTTTCTCTTGATCTGGTCAAAGAGCAAGTTGGATATCGGGTTCTCAGTGCAGAATCATGGCCGCAAAACGAAGTTTTCGGTCGCAACCGTCCTTCGCAAATCTTGGAAATGACGTCTGCTAGCGATTTGCAAGTTGTCCTCAAACACCTTCGCCCTGATTCGCAGTATTCCGTTTCAGAAGATCTCATTGTGGAGCGCTCCACGCTCTCATGGAAAGCCGACATCGAAGTGAAAATCGAAGCACTCCCAATCTTTGTTCATGAAATGAAGATTCAAGGAAATGTGCGCATTAATAATGTCGAGACCACCGATTCAGGTGAAAAATCTTCGCTTCGCTTTCATCAAGATGGTGATCAACTCGCAGTCTTCATTCCCGGTGGTCATTTGGGGACCAGGCAACTTCATCTCACAGGTGAGATTCCATTCGCGTCTGAAACCTTCCATGATCTTCCGGAAATCACCGTGACTGACTCGATACTTAGCAAGCGGTCTCTGACTATCAAAGACAGAACGAATTGGGATATTGAATTAGAAATGCCGGGCGGTACGAAATTTACAGAACTGTCTCTCCCATCCGAAGAGTTTCAGGCTGTCAGAAACATTGGTGTTTTCTTGAGTCCAATACAGACTCGACCAGCGAAAATTCGATTACGGCCACCTCAGAGCGCGACACGCGTCGACCTGGCAACTCGCTTGCAAATTTCCGACCAGAAGAGATGGAACCTCGTGCAGTTACTTCGTTTTTCCAGCGATCAGGCTCCGTTGAAGAAAGTCGAATTCTCAATCCCCCGGCAACTGGAAAATGTCAGGATCGGCCCAAGAGGATTGCGTATAGATCGTGTGGAAAATGAAAATTTCATTGACGTGACCATTCAAGTTCCAAAGAGGCTGGCGGATGATGTCACGATTCAGATTTTCTCGCGTCTTACGAATGATTTCCAAACAAAGGTTCTTGGAAATTCTATTAAGAAAAAACCGGTCGGCATTCCTGAAATCCGCGTTCGTTCTGCGCAAACGGCGTCTCGATTTTTCTTTCTCAATGAGAACCGTTTGGTCACCACTCAACCATCGATAAGTTTGCCAATCGAAGCAAAGGATCTTCCTCGCTGGATTCCTCCAGAATGGAAAAATGCAGCTGACAAATCTGATTTGATTGCCTTTCAGCTACTGGAACAGAATGCTCAACTTGTCCCTAAAATAGTTGTTTCTAACAACCAGCACCCCCTGTTAAGTTTCGTTGAAACAACAATTTGGCCGCAATCTCATCGCACTTTAAGCGGCGCAACGCGACTTTGGCTCACACAAACCAACTCATTGGAATACGCACTTCCTTTTAAAACGACAGTCTCACTCACTCATGCTTTTCTTCCAGACGGTCGTGAATTGATTATTAAAAAGTCAAACGGGAAAAGAACTATCGATATTGAAGTCGCTGAGCAAATCACCCCAATTACAATTCTTTGGAAATCGAAACTGGCAACTTCAAATGAACTGTTTTCGCCCCTTGTGGATTCTGTGAGCGACCAACCTCAGCACCTCATCGGAATCGCAGAGTCAGGAGCATTTCTTACGACAATCCCAGTTGACCAGCGCCTCACTCCCATTGACATCTGGATTTACCGTTGGCAGTCATTGCTCGATATCGCAGAGAAACTTCATACTCCTCTTTCAGTGGAGAGTGCGCTCCATCAAGATTTGCGCGAGTGTCAGATCGTGGTCCAAGAACTAGCGTCAAAATCACCTCTTAGTTCTGAACACGTATCTGAAATAGATAAATTAAAGAGGAAATGGTCGACGATTCTTGCTGGATTAACGATTGAAGCGTCAGCTGTGACGACGGATCTGACAGATACAACGTCTTCGTTTGGTCTGTTGCAAGATGTTGAAAACGAATTTCAAAAAATCCTCTGGGTCACCACGGAGTCTGCTGATCTGTCGGCAATCAAAATCGTCGAACATCGCAACTGGCCGTTGTGGATGGTCTGGTTCAGTTCCCTGATTGCGATTGTTATTGCTTCCGCAATTCTTTTTCGCCTCAGGAAAACCGTGGCTCGCTGGGCAAAATATTGCGAACAGGATCCAGCATTGGGGCTATTCATCCTCGGCATGCTCTGGTTGCTGTTTCTGCAACCGAAAGTCATCAGCCTCTTCATCTGCTTAGCTGCTGCGGCTTTGTATTGGTTGAAATTGTCCCAAACTCCCATCGATGAACTAGCATAACATGATCCTTTCTCCCTCATTTCTTGAGGCGAGTAAACTTCACTGGCAGCGCGAAAAACGGGCACCGTCTGCTTTATGGAATGGCATCCTTGATTTGACGGGACATGTTCAGACTTAGGATTCACGTCGAAACGCTTTAGTTTCACGTATTTGTCGTCTTGCTTCATCAAGAAGCTACGTAACGGCACAGTCATTGCCTTAGTCCTCTGCCACATGAAGAAATATGAGCGGTTTCTCCGTCGACAGCAGTCGAATCTGAGTTGCCGCTGACGACTCTCTTCGCATCAAAAACATCCGGTCGGTCATCGGCGTTCGAAGACGACCATCATTGCAGGTTGAGATCAACAAGACTGAGATTGGGGATTAAAATGAAACGCTGGACTGCGCTTGTTCCGTTGTTGTTCATATTGGCATCTTTTACGTTCATGATGCCTTCGAGTTCCTGGGCACAAGATGCCGAGACACCCACCGCTACCGCAGTGGAAGAAGAGGTAGCCGACGAAGCTTCCGAAGAAAAACCGGAAAAAACTCCTGACGAGGAAAGTGGCGAGGAAACTGAAGAAGAGGCTGCTGAAATTGATTACATGTCTCTGGAGTGGGACTTAGGGTACACCATCAACACATTGATCATGTTCCTGTGTGCTGTGCTGGTTCTCTTCATGCAGGCAGGCTTCGCGATGGTCGAAGTCGGCCTGAACTCACAGAAGAACACAATCAACATTCTGTTTAAGAATGTCATGGACCTTTCTGTGGGGGTCATCCTGTTTCTCTTCTTTGGTTATGGATTGATGTACGCTTACGACGACGGAGAAAGTCCGTGGTTTCAGTTTGGTGGATCAATGGTCACCCGAGATGCCCAAACGAAGGATGACGGAACTTGGGACACTGACCCCGCAGACTCTGATGGTGCCCCCTATGCCAGTAACTCCGCAGACTTCCTCTTTCAAGTCGCGTTCGCCGCGACTGCTGCAACGATTGTTTCCGGTGCAGTTGCAGGTCGTATGAAGTTTTCTGCGTACCTCATCTACAGTGCGATTTTAACCGGCTTCGTTTATCCAATTAGCGGTTACTGGAAGTGGGGCGGAGGCCAACTTGACCAGTGGGGATTTCAGGACTTTGCCGGATCTGTTGTTGTGCATGCAGTCGGTGGTTTCGCTGCTCTGGCAGGTGCGATCATCCTGGGTGCTCGGAAAGGGCGCTTCAACAAGGAGGGTAAACCGATCCCGATGCCTGGTCACAATATTGCGTTTGCCGCGCTCGGTGTGTTTATTCTGTGGGTTGGCTGGTACGGATTCAATCCTGGATCGCAGTTAACATACAACGGAATTGCCAACGCTGAATTGACAACATACATCGCTCTCACCACCACAATTGGTGCTGCTGCCGGAGCTGTTGCAGCAACGGCGTTAAGCTGGGGCATGTTTGGAAAACCCGACATCACGATGGCACTCAACGGTGTTCTCGCAGGTCTTGTCGGAATCACTGCAAATTGTGATCGAGTGAGTCAAAGCGAAGCACTGATCATCGGAGGTGTTGCCGGAATCCTCGTTGTTGCCGCGATTGTCGCCCTGGAGAAATTCCGAATCGACGATCCGGTCGGTGCCTTCCCGGTCCACGGTGTTTGTGGTGTCTGGGGTGGACTTTCAACTGGAATCTTTGGAGACATTCCTGATGGCCTCACTCGTGTCAGTTTCTTCATCGTTCAATTCAAATCGACCGTCATCATTTGTGTCTGGGCGTTCGTGACGATGGCGATTGTCTTCTACGTGCTGAAATCCATGGGTAAACTCCGGGTTTCAGAAGAAGAAGAAGTTCAAGGACTCGACATCAACGAGCACGGAATGCACGCTTATACGACAACTTAAAGTTTGTCGAACAGCATCAGCAGCAAGATGCAACGCGCTGATCTCAAGCCGCCTCGACGCAAGGAACGCATCGAGGCGGCTTCTTTTATGTCAAAGAGGAAAACCGCATTCTTCGCGATAAGTTATCAAAACGGGGCTGAAACCTTACGAACGAAAAGCGGCGTAGGCGACGAGTTCTTTTCGGGGGTGTTGCCAAGATATTTCTCGTCGGTGGGGACTTCTCTTACGGTCCCCAGTCGAAACAGACCATGCCTTCTCGATGTCGATTTCATTGCCTTATCCCATCGTCGTGGCGTTCACCCAGGTGTGCTCGGTGCGGGTGAGTTGACCAGCTTTGATGACGCCACCCTGCATCACGGCGATGAAGCGACTGCGATCTTCCAGTAGCGTGATAT
>DAOUPA010000694.1 GCA_030626405.1 Planctomicrobium sp. | reverse complement strand
GATGCAATGACCGATCTTGGTGAGCCTGCCGATTTAGGAGAGTCATCCGAAACGACTGACGAATCCGAAGTCGCTGAACTGTCTGCTGAGGACAAAGCACTTGTCGAAGCGCAAATGTTCTGCCCCATCGGCGACAAGCTTGGTGGAATGGGAACACCAATCAAAGTTATGCACGAAGGCAAACCAGTCTTCCTTTGCTGCGAACACTGCCGCGAACCTTTCCTGAAAGATCCTGAAAAAGGCCTGGCAGCAATCGAAGAGAAAAAACAAAAAGCCGCTGCCGGAGAAACAGAAAAAGAAGCCGAACCTGCTGAAGAAGCTGCGACTGAAAAAGAAGCCTCCTAAGGACCACCTAAATGGCACAGGCAATTCCTGTCTGTGCCAATTTTGTCGTTCCCAGAATTTCTTCCTGTAAACAAAGCCAGTAAACAAGAGCGTCCCGGACTATTCTCAGTCCGGGACGCTTTTAATTTTTACGACATGAATAATTCTCAGAAAAACCTAAACGATCTCCCTGTCATCGAAAGCTGCGATGGGTGTGGTGCCTGCTGTATGCAAACCGCTGTCCCCCCTTATATCGTCATTGATGGGCAGCATGAGGCTCTTCTCAATAACGTTCCGACTGACCTCATCGAGGAAATTATGCCGTTTTGGGAAATTCGTTTCCAACTTCCGGAACGCTCCTGTATGTGGTTTGATGAGCAGCGAAAAGGCTGCAAACACTACGAATACCGTCCAAAAGCGTGTCGCAATTTTGAGATTAACAGTTCTTCCTGCCATGCAATCCGCGACAAATGGGGAATCGAAGGCTAAAATGGACAAAGAAGTCCTCTTTGTCTGACGATGCTCAATAGAGTGTGACACTTTTCGCCTCGCGGAAGGACAACGCGAGGACTGTGTGATTCGTTTCCGTGTACTACAAAGGCGCACATCATGCTGTCGACCTACCGAATCGCTGCGACCGTGGCGATGGCGTTCCTCGCCAACAATCCGTCGCTGGTCTTTGCTCAACTGGAATTTGAAAGCCCACCGATCAGCTATTCAGACACAACCCCCAACGATGCGATTTCCGCGTTGCAAAAGCGAATTGACTCTGGCGATTTCGAGTTGAAGCACGACGACAAAAACGGCTACCTCGCGGCGGTCCTCGAAGCGCTGGACATCCCGCAATCATCGCAAACGCTGGTCTTCTCGAAAACCAGTCTGCAACTCAGGCGGATCACCCCGAAGCGACCCCGATCACTTTACTTCAACGACGAAACCTACATCGGCTGGGTTCAAGATGGTGACGTCATTGAAGTCTCAACAGTTGACCCCGAGCTTGGAGGAGTCTTCTACACACTTCCCGTCGGTAAGGTCGAACATCCCAAATTTGTCCGTGACCGTGGTCAGTGTATGACCTGCCATGCGTCGTCTCGAACCGAAGGTGTTCCTGGTCATCTCATGCGATCTGTTTTCACGGATCGAAGTGGTCAACCTCATTTCGGTTCCGGCACTTACACGACCAAACAATCGAGTCCATTCATGAAACGTTGGGGAGGTTGGTACGTCTCCGGGACTCATGGAGAGATGCGGCACATGGGGAATGTTCTCTCGCAAAAAAATCAACGCCCTGAAGACCTCGACCGAGAACATGGTGCGAACGCCACCGACATTGGCAAGTTCGTTGAAACGGCGCCTTACCTCGAAGGTACCAGCGACATCGTGGCACTGATGGTTCTGGGACATCAACTTCAAATGCACAACTTGCTCACTCGAGGGAACCACGAAACCCGCAGCGCACTCCATTACAACGGTGTGATGAATTCCGCTTTGGATCGCCCTGAAGACTTCGTCAGCGATTCGACGCATCGCCGTGTTGCATCTGTCAGCAGAAAGATCGTCCGCTGCATGCTCTTTGCCGATGAGTTCCAACTCACCTCACCAATCAAAGGTGTCAGTTCCTTCCAGGCTGACTTCGAGGCTCAAGGAATCCGCGACGGTCAGGGACGCTCACTACGAGACTTCGACCTCCAGACCCGAACCTTCAAGTACCCCTGCAGCTACCTAATCTATTCAGACACCTTCGATTCACTCCCGAAACTGATGAAAGAGGATGTCGTCAAGCGAATGCTCGATGTCCTCAACAGCGAACCAACCGCCGACGAAGAAGACGAATTCCGTCACCTCTCCTCCGCCGACCGCAAAAACATCCTAACCATCCTCCGAGAAACCAAGCCCGACCTCTTCGCCACGCGAACGGCCGTCAACTAATCACTTAGCTTCCTTCAACAGTTCCAACGTGTGCCACTGTTGGCTTGCCCAGCAGTGCGTTCGCACAATGAAGGTTCTTCTTGAAAGCAACCTGCGGTCGTAGCGCACCAAGGCTTCCAACGCTTCTTTCTCTGTCGCAATCTCATCTTTAGGTGACAGCCGAATCGGTGGTAGATTACGCGATTGGGACAGCCTGAAAACCTCTCCAACGGTCAATTTTCAAGGAAGAAACATGCTGATCGTGTACGCGATACTGACCCTCTTGAGCACTCCCACGGTCCCGGCTCCGTGTGTGGACGCAAACGCCGAACTCAAAGTGGAGGAAGTCGTTGCCAAATGGGTTGAATCTTCTCGAAACGCCGGAGAAGTACAGGGAACTTTTCGCGTCTACAAATACGACAAAGTCTTCATGACTGAAACGAGAGGAGTCGGTCAGTACGCTATCGCGAGTCCACGAATGTGGCGAGTTGATTTCCACCCTGATCCTGAACTCAAGGGAGGCGAAGTCCATCAAGTTCACGGCCGAGAATACACCCTGGAGGCTCGCAATGAAT
>DAOUPA010000356.1 GCA_030626405.1 Planctomicrobium sp. | reverse complement strand
CCCGGTAGACATGCTGAATCTGCCCCAGCACGCGTGAAGGATGCTCAAAATACTGCTCAAGAAAGTTCGAAACATCGTGTCGAAGCGGCTGCGAATCGTCTTGAGGTTGATATTGCGACTCGATGAGGACCGAATACTCGCCTGGAGAGAGCTTGCCGATTTGGTACCTCCCATCAGTGTCTGCGAATGTGAAGCCACCTCGAAGCGCCGTTGCGGTTGCCTTCAAAACATCTTGGTCCACATCATTTGCCCCCACTCGAAACCCATCACCGGAGAGCTTTGAACTCCCTGGATGTTCTTTGGGAAGAACAAGTATTCTTGCCCCTTTGTCTGGTCGAACATCGCCAGACATCGAAACATACGTCAGCCTGCCAGAGATTGATGGCATTGCCAAAGGAGAGTCACCGGCATCTTTCTCAATGACTTGCTTGTCAACGATTTCCGGATCGACATTGTTTTTTAAACTGCTGGCCGAAGAGTTAGAAACGTTTCTTGGGGAAGTGAAGCGACCTGTGAAAAATGCCATCAAGATAGCAATTGCAACGCCCATCCACACAAAACGCAGGTCGATCCGACTGCGTTTTACATTTCGTTCACTCTCAATAATCGGTACCGCCAAGCCGAGGCTGGCAAGTTCTTCGAGCTGTTCGTCGATCGGTACCGGCGTTTCAGGTAGGGACTCGTCATCAGAGGCAGGCGGGTTGATCGGCTCAACAATGATAACGGGGTGTTCAAGTTCGGGGTCAAATTCTGCCTTCGATTGCTCCAGTGGTGGTTGTTCAACCTGGGCGAATTCTAAATCAGCGGCATCTCTTTCGTCGTCAAGACAAGCTAGCGCTCCTAATGCTTCACGTAACTCGGAATCTTCAAGATTCAGTCTTGGAGCAGGAAGAGGAGCGAGTGTGCCATCAAGTGCTGGAACACGGAGAGTACGTCCACAAGTCGGGCAATCGCTGAGTGTCCCTGCCTTCGCGCGCGAAATTCCCAAAAATTGCCGACAGTTCGGACACCGAAATTTGATGGGCATAGGAATCTCGCTTTGTAAGAGAATCAGGCTGAAACAGCTTCCCTGTTTGACGTTTCTAGTTTGTCCAATTCGCTCATGAATTCATTAGTGTAAAGTAGGTAGTTGACGGCGGGTAGGTAGAAACGTCGTGTTGCGTCGATGCCAATCCACTCTTCACCCAATAATGAAATTTATGATCACACAAGGGAAATTCCGTTCTCCTCAAATTGGGAGTCTGTTTCTGGACGACTCCTTTTGTGAATTCTTCGCCGAAAAAACAGGGCTGTCAACATTCCGTCAATGATGACCTCCCTCTGAGACGATCATAACGATACAGACGGTTCTCCCCCATGGATGGGTGGCAGAATCTGCCGATTCATTGCCTTTGATGGTCTATCGTGTCTGTGGAGAAGATTGACACCTTCCTCACAGCGTGATCCCACGAGGCGGAATGCAACTTTGTTATCAGATAGTGGTGAAATTTCTCATGCGTGATCTCAGCACGAATCAAAATCCTGGATACGGCTATCGCTTTCTCACAGCCCCCTGGATCTGGGCTTGCGGGGCAACCTGGCTCTTCTATTCTCAAATCCCCAACTTTCCCGTTGGTCAGGAACTTGCGCTCCGCTACTTCTGTGGGCACCCTCTGGAACGAGTGTTAATGGCACTATTCTTCGTGGGATTCTCGATCATCTGCATCAAAGCGGTTTTGATGATCTTCGAATTGAAAGCATTTTATCGGGTTCCGGATTTTGGAATCAAAGAGGTCAGCGATGATCTCGATCAAAACGTAACGCGATTTCAGAATCGGCTCACTTCTGCTTCCACCGAACTTCAAAATACTCATTGGGGTCGTCGGCTCGATCATCTTCTCGCATTTTTCAAAGGTCGCAGGACTGAACAAGGGTTAAGCGAACACCTTACGTATCTATCCGAAGCCTCCGCTGACCGACTTCATTCCAGTCATGCGTTGCTGCAAACGGTCATTTGGTCGATTCCAATTCTTGGTTTCCTGGGAACTGTGATGGGAATTACTCTAGCGATTGCCAACGTGACGCCCGATCAGTTGGACACATCACTCAACGAAGTGACAAGCGGTTTGTCTGTCGCATTCGACACGACAGCTCTGGCGTTGTTGCTCTCACTTATTCTTGGATTTGCATCTCTCTTTGTGAAGAGAATTGAAGAAAATCTGTTGAGCGAAATTGATGAGCGCTGCCGACTTGAAGTGAACCGCTGCTTCCCAATCGGCCCTGAGAACAATCATCCCCTTTTCGAAGCAGAGGCCAAGGCGTCGCAGACTCTACTCGAACAAACCGCTGCCATGATTGCCAGGCAAACGACCGCCTGGTCGAGTTCTCTTGAAGAACTCCGGCAGCAATGGTCATCAACGCTTTTGCAGCAGCAGGAAGCTCTGACCGAGGCATTGAATGAGGGAACAAACAACACGCTGACGAACCACGCCCGCCAATTAGCCGAGTACCGCGAGCAGTTTCTTTCCTCTCAAGAAACGATGACATTGGCCTTCGTCAAGGAAATGCACGAGATTGGAGCAGGCCGTCATGCATCCGAGCAAGAATTGTTCGAGAGCATTCAGTCGCTCACCGAATCGTTGAAGGCCAACGCTGCTGCGACTTCACAACACCAGAATGAAAATCTCGACGTACTTCTTACCAGCTTCGCAGACCGGATTGAAGATTGGCAGACGAAGACGGAAGCCTGGCAACATCACATGGAGCAGCTCACTCTCGCTGTCACAGTACAAAGCACGACTCTTTCGCAGCATGGCTCGCAACTTGAGAAGATCGTCGGTCAGGAAGAATCATTGCTTCGTCTGCAAGGTCAACTTGACCAGAATTTGGAGACTCTACATACCGCAGAAACATTCGAGCAAACACTGCATAACCTGACTGCGGCTGTCAATTTGTTGACGGCTCGTTCCTCGCGGTCGCGAGACGCAGCGTAACTTGATCTCACCGGTTTTGTTCATTCCCTACTCCATTTAAGAATGATCTCAAATTGCGTCGTCGTTCCAGCACACCTTCTGTCACGCTGTTCCCGTTTCTGGCCGTTTTGGTCTGTACGAAGGGGGCCTTGATTTTTTTGTTACTGGTGACGACTCGACGGATTCAATTACAGGCCAACTTGCCAGTTGTGGCTATCGAATCATCTCTAGAAACGACTGTACTCTCGCCCGAATCAATCCCTGCACCTGTGTACCCTGTCGTGCAGTCACTGAAGCATCTTGAGGACTTACTGGGACCGACGCTTCCTCTTGTTGATGTCAATGAACCAGATCCATTCGACGTGAATGAGCCGATCCTTCCGTTACTTGCTGGGAATGCTCTCGAAGATAACGAATGGCTTCAGGCGGAATGGGACGCAGAGCAAGCAGCCCGACGCCGCGAATACGAAGCAGAGCTTGCCAAGCGAAATCGGCGTCAGAAAAAAATCAACGATGACTGGCAACAGAAGGTTCAAAAACTCTCGCAAGAACTTGCGAAGCAGGAGACTGAAGCGAGTCAACTCAGCACTCAAGGCAATCAACTTCAAGCGGAGTTGGACAGTCTGCAAGTGAAGAATGAGAAGACTAAAAGCCGACTCGACAACATTCAAATTGAACAGAAAAAAGTCGGTCAATTTTCACAGCAACGTACCACAGAACAAACACGTCTTCTCAATGAAGCGGCAGAACTGACTCGGCAGATTGCACGACTCGAAGAGGAGTTCGCAAACCTTGCTCCAGAGACAGAAATTGTTGCTTACGATTCATTAACCGGAACTTCACGGAAACCGATTCTCATCGAATGCCGTGAAAAAGAGATTGTCTTCGCCGCCGAAGGCGTTGTTCTCTCGGCGAAGGAGCTGAGCGGATTTCCTCCGGAATACAATCCGCTGAAAGCTGGAGCGGAAGCACTCGTTAAATATTGGGCGAAGCACTCACAGGCAGGCGAGAAACCTTACATTCTTTTGGTCGTCAGACCAGAAGGGACAACAGGGTTTTACGTTGCTCGTGGTCTTCTATCGAAAATGGATTACAGCTTCGGTTACGAACTGATCGATACCGACACGGATCTCAAATGGCCTGCAACGGACTCCGAAGCGATGATAGCCTGTCAGGAAGCTGTTTTCAGCACATTGCAAGACCGAGACCGCGTCGCCACGAGAATTGGCAGAGGTTTTTCCGGATCAAAAGGGCCACTCAACTATTCCAATGCAGCCGGAGACTTCCATCTTCCAGAACTTGATTCCATGAATCGTTCAGGCTCCCGTAACTTTATAGGAGACGAAAAATGGATTCCCCCAAAACGTAATCAATTAGATACGATGCCTCGAATTTCGTCATCGAGTAGGTCGTCATCGCCATTGAATCGCCCATCCTTAGATTCCGGGACGCTACAACTTCAACAACCTCGTCGGAACCAAAGCAACGAATCGGCCACCGAACCCGTGCCTTCAGAGAGCCCGCAAAGGATCTTTGGAGATCAACTGCGAGGTCAACGCGAACAGCTGCGGGCTCCTCGCGCAATTCCAACGACTTCAGCGAAACCGATTGAAGGTCGCGACATCCCGGTACTGCTTCCACCGAATCCTTTTGATACGAAACGCGTACAGCAACCAGGCGATCCTTCTGATGGAATCGGTGTTCGCGTTCCGCAACCGCGGAGAAACGGGATCGGAATCGAGCGAGAAGTCGAACTACATTTATGGCCTAATCGGCTTCGAATCGATGATGGCCTCGCGCTCACAATTCCGGACGGCACGAGCAGTGCCGATTTCAAAAGTGCCGTAACTTCGGTCGTTGGAAAAACGGCCGGTGAGTGGGAAACAGCACCGAATTCGTATTTCTGGAAACCAATGATCAAAATTGTGATTCATCCTGGCGGGTTAATGCACTACGCAAAAACGAAAGAACTTGTTGATCAGTGGGGAGTTCCTTCAAAAGTGGAATATGAAATCCAATAGGGCATGCTCCTGCATGCCTTCCTGAGAACTTGTTTTGAAATGCTTGAGCCGAACGCGCTAGCGTCGGGCAAATCGAAACGGGATGCAGAGATGGCAACACCCGCGGCTAGCGCCGTTGGCTCATACAATAACGAAAGTCAATTTCAAAACACTTTCTAAGAATTCGATGGCGGACAGAGCCCTGCATTACAAAATGCTGAAATGCAAGTGGTCCTTTGTGATGACTGAATGGTATCCCAGGAGAAGACGACATGAGCCGCAGGCCTCCCGATGAAACATCTTTTGGGTCGGATTCCTTTCTCGATGTCATTGCAAATATCGTCGGGATTTTGATCATCCTGATTGTCGTTGCTGGAGTTCGTGTGAAACAGGCTCCGCTGCTTGCTCTTAAAGTTGAACAGGCGGAAGAGGTTAAAAGCGAACCACTCGTTGTCGAACTTCTCGTGACCGATCCAGTGGAAGGTGAACTTCCCATTGATGCGGAATTCTACGACGATGCTTCACTTCCAGTGGAAGTCGAAGTGGTAAATGAGGAACCCGATGTCCCCGATTTCGTTCCACCTCCGGTTCTCACGTTTTCTGAAATCAAAGCAGTCGTTGATCCCGCAGAACTGATTGCTCGTGCGAACCAATTACGAAATGACACTGTGACAAAAACGGATGAGTTGGGAAATCTGTCAGCGCTCCTGTCACAACTGAAACAGAGCAAACGTGAGGAATCTCAATCAGTCAATAAATTGAAGGAGACTTTACTTGCAGCTGAAAAAAAACTTGATCAAAAGAAGTTACGGATAGAGTCTCTGAATTTGGATAATCAAAAAACTCAACAGATTGTTGATGTTTTACAGGAACGTCTCCAGACAACAAACGAACATCAGCCTGAAGCGGACAAGCTGGCTCACCGATTGAATCCTGTCGGAAGAATTGTTTCTGGTAAAGAAGTTCATTTTCGCCTGGTGGGCAATCGTGTTTCCTATGTTCCTGTTCAGCAATTATCGCAACTGGTCAAACGCGACATGCAGCGCCGTCGCGACTATCTCCTCAAGCAACCACGTTTTCAATCGACAGTTGGCCCGGTGAACGGATACGAGATGGAGTATCTCGTGCAACGAGAATCCTCTTCGCTCCTCAGTGGTGCAAGATTAGGCACAGGAATGGTCAGGGTTGCTGTGACGGACTGGGTGATTCGCCCAACGGATGAAGTGATTTCGGAATCACTGGAAGAAGCAATTCGGTCTCGCTCGCAATTCCGTGCCGCGCTCATTTCTGAGGGGACGAATGCCACGATTACTTTTTGGGTTTACCCTGAAAGCTTTGGACTCCACCGCAGCCTGAAAGAAATGGTTCACAACGCAGGCTTCTGGGTCGCTTCTCGTCCGTTACCAACCGGCTTTCCTATCGCAGGGTCAGCCTCGAATGGCTCGAAGTCAGTTGCTCAGTAGGACCGAGGGAAAACTCAATTTCCGTTGTTTGATTGTCCGCCGTTGTTGTTGCCGTTTATAAAACTAAAAGTAAACACATCGGTGATGTTCGTAATCGTCGGGCGCAGTGATAAACGGACGTAGCGACGGTCGGGAGAAACGATTGCCTGCGCGGAGAGAGAGGTCCCTTCCGGAATCGTCTGAATCACTGGAGAATAACCAACAGCTCCAGCACGTCTCTGAGGCTGCAAGCGATCTTCCGCAAACTGTTGCATCACTTCTGCTTTCAGAGAGTTGATTCTTCTTGGGTTTCCGACACGCTGAGGAACAACTCCTGCGATGGGCAGCGAAAACTCCGTCGTGAGAAGTGAAAGTTCGCGTGGTTGTGTCCGTCGACCGTCAACGAGATCGAACGTAAAGCTCGACTCACCCCCATCAAGGACAACCGTTCGCACGATCTTCTCTTCATTTTTCATCCCCTTATGCATGACGATGGTGACGACTGCACGATTGCCAACCACTTTTTCAAAAACGTTTTTCACGCGAATTCGGTAAGGTCCGGTGACTGCCTGTGGACAAATGTAGCTTTCAAAACAATTGTCTTGTACGGGACCTGAACCATCATGAAGGAAGATCCCGCCTGCGAAAGTGAGTGGAGTCTCAAAAGAACAGACAGACCCGGGTGGTTCTTCAACTTCCAAATCGAGATCTCCGACACCATTCCATTCCACGCGGATTGACAGGTCTCGGCGCCTGGCCTGTTTGAAACGCGTAGCAAGATCTTG
>DAOUPA010000755.1 GCA_030626405.1 Planctomicrobium sp. | reverse complement strand
GCTGCCATCCAGGCGTTTTGAAATCGCGGAAGTCGACCGATTAAAGGAACGCCATCGGCGCTCATCGGCCGCCAACCAGACCACTTTTCCTGAATCGGTTCTGCGGTCGGTTCTTTGAGGTAATGTTTCGCACCGTTTAACAAGAGGTCAAGGCGGCGCTGCGGAATGGACGTGTCGAAGCCTGCGAATTCCATTGTGGAACCAATGCGATAACCAGTCTGCATCGGAGTGATTGCGACGCGATGCTCCTCGAAGATCATTGGGTGTTTGGGGCAAAGAGTCGGACGCGGCATCGTCAGCGAATATCCCTTGCCGGGCTGAATCGGAATCTTCGTTTGCAACTGTTTCGCCAGAAGAGACGACCAGGCTCCGGTCGCGAAGACGACTTGGTCAGCTTTAATGGTCCCGGTTGATGTTTCGATTGCTGAAATCGATTCGTGCTTGCTGAGGAGACTACGGAACTCGCAGTTCTCGATGATCTGGACGCCGCTTGCGAGCAGTCGCGATTTCCAGGCGGACATGACCTTGTCAGGCCGAACGTGCGCGTCGCTTTCATACAACCAGCCACCAGCGATCCCAGGTTTGAGTGCCGGTTCGAGTTCATTGAGCGCCTCGCTGGCAAACGACTTTGCGGCTAAACCGTATTCTTCACGTAATAGTTTGTCAGTTTCTGCGTAGTCACGGAAATGATGTTCTGAATTGAAAACAAAAAGCATTCCCTGAGTTTCCCATTCGCAATCGCGAAGCTCGCCTGATTCAAACAGTGATTGATAAAGTTCACGAGATGAATTCAACAACGCCTGACGTGCATAACCGGCGGCCAGCATGTCTTGATGATTGCATTTTCGGGCAAAGTGGAGCATCCATTTGAAGAGTTCGAAATCGAAACGCATCTTCACCGAGAATGCAGAGTCCTTCTTGAACATCGTTTTGAGGGTTGAGGAAATCGCGCCTGGTTGGCAGAGAGGAAGAATATGGCTGGGGGAGATGAAACCGCAATTGGCATGAGAGCAAGCATTGCCGAACTCTCCTCGATCAATCACGGTGACTGTCGCTCCGCTTTTGTTCAGGTAATAAGCGCACGCGGCTCCGACGACTCCGCCGCCAATCACGACAATCGCAGGCTGCTTCGGATTTTGATGAATCTGCACATTCAATGTTGAATTCCAAATCGAAATGGGTCGTTAAGGTCGAGGATCAGTGTTGCTTCAGCATTCACGAAAGCCGTGCCTGTGATGCTGGGGATCAGTTTTCCATCTTGTTCGGTGATGGAACCTTCAAACAGGCTGCCGATGATACTTTCTTGACGAAAAATTTCACCAGCGCAAAGCTTTCCGTCCTCGTAGAGACAGGCAAGCTTCGCGCTTGTTCCTGTTCCACAGGGGGAACGGTCATAGGCGCCACCAGGGCAGAGAACGAAATTACGGCTGTCGTTGCTTGAATTTTCTGGCGAGGAGAAAAGTTCGATGTGGTCGATTTCCTGTCCACCGTTGCCGGTGATCCCGTTTGCCCGGAGCGCCTCACGGATTTTCAAGGTGATCTCTCTGAGATGCTCGACATTATGGAGTGTCAGTTTCTGACCATGTTCATTCACGAGGAAAAACCAGTTGCCTCCCCAGGCAATGTCACCGTGAATTTTTCCGAGTTTCTCGACTTCAACTTCAACATCTTTACGATATCGATACGCTGGAATGTTTTGAATCGTGACTTTGTTCTTTTCAACCAAGTCGAACGTCACAGTGCCGACGGGTGTGTCGAGATGGTACTGCCCCGGTTTGATGCGTCCGAGATATTCAAGGGCCACGGCAACACCAATTGTGCCATGACCGCACATGTTGAGTGGACCAACGTTGTTGAAAAAGATGACACTCGCGATCGAGTCGGGTTTGATCGGCGGTCGAAGCAGAGCACCAACCATGACATCGGACCCCCGGGGCTCATTCACGACTGCTGAACGAAACTCGTCAAAATCTTGCTGAAACCGGTCTTTTTGTTCGAGAAGTGTTCCTGTCCCGAGATCGGGTCCACCGGAAATGACGATTCGAGTCGGTTCGCCACCTGTGTGCGTGTCGATCACTCCGACTCTT
>DAOUPA010000733.1 GCA_030626405.1 Planctomicrobium sp. | reverse complement strand
TGTCGGATCTGGTGCAGGTTCACCTTGTCGGTAGATGGCATCGAACTCTTTGTGAGGATCGTCAGAGAAAACGAAGTTGTGGTGGAGTAGTTGATCATATCGCCGGTCTAAGCCTAGGTAGAGGACAACCCCTGAACACGCTGGTTCATAGTTTCTGCGTCCAAGGAATCGCTTTTGCGGTCGGCCATCGAGCAATTCCTGATGGGTGCGTACACTGTCAGAATTACTGACAACTGCCCCGCCCCTGATGGTTTCTCCATCGGCTGTGAGCACGCCAACCGCCCGGTTGTTCTTCACAATTATCTGCCGAATCGCAGTGTTTCTTCGGATTTCAACACCGAGACTCAGTGCAAGTTTTGTGAGAGCTTTGGGAACTGCGCCCGTGCCTCCTCGCGGGTACCAGACACCATCGTTTGATTGCATGTGAGCAATACCACAAAGAACTGCCGGAGAAGACTCTGGGCAGCTTCCGACGTATTGGGTGTAGTGGTCAAGCATTTGAGCGGCGCGGCTATCTGGCACGTATGATCGGACTGTCCCGGCTACGCTATGACCTGGTCGCATTCGCATGACTTCACGAAGCATGGAGATGGTGACACTTCTTTTGGGGTCAAACATGTCTTTGAGGCCACCAATAGATTTCCAGAAGAAAAAGTCATCGGATATTTTGTGAAGTTTCTTCGCTAAATCCATGAAGCGGGAATAGCCATCTCCTGCTCCGGAGCCTGGAGAAAACTTCTCCAATTCTTTTTTCATCAACTCAACATCAGCATGAAGGTCGAGTGTTGTCCCGTCAGTAAAAAAGCTGCGCCATTGTGGGTCAAGCGGGACGAGGTCAAGGGCTTCCTCCAAGGGTTGATTCGCTTCATCAAATATGCGTTTTAAAACAGCCGGGATAGTCAGGATTGTCGGGCCCATGTCGAACCGAAAGCCAGCCTCCTCATAAACTGCAGCCTTGCCGCCTGTCCAGCCATTTTTGTCGCAGAGCACGACGCCATAACCTCGAGCAGCAAGCGTGCATGCTGTTGCGAGTCCACCGAGGCCGCCACCAACAACGATGACGCGATTATCTACTTCAGCGTCACTGAGTTCTCTTGATTGGATATTGTCTTGTTGTATTTCTTCAGTCGATGAGTCGCTCAGGAGTCCATCGATGGAATGTTCCATGTCACTTTTCCTTTTTGGTGTCCGGCTCAGAGTCTATGCGATAATGGTAGTCAGCAGTCTATGGGTGGTCTGATTGCGGTTTGTTCGGGGGAATTTTGGTCTCGAATTCTGCTCTCGTCACGGCATTTCGGAGACTAATTGCCTTTGGCCAAACTCACCCACTGCTTCCAATCGGTTCAGCCGGGGCTTGTTCTTCTGGGGTCTGCCAAGGCTCATTTACGTCGCCTGTTTGCTCGCTGAACTCATTTGGCACACCCAAGTCACGAAGTAACAAATCAGTAGTGATGCGTGCTGAGGAATAGATCACAGGAAGACCGCTACCAGGATGAGTGCCACCGCCCACAAGATACATCCCATCGATGTCTTCAAAACGATTGTGTGGCCGCATGTGAAGCATCTGATTTAAGTCGTGCGATAAATTGAAGGTGGCTCCTCGATAGATTGCGTAATCGTCTTGCCAATCGTCGGGCGTAATCATTTTTTCGTATCGAATCCGCGGCCTGACATCTGTGATGCCAATCTTCTCGAGTTGATCGATCGCAACTTCGCGGAATGCCGGGGCTTCCTTCTTCCAATTGATGTTCGGGTGCTTGTGGCTTACAGGAATGAGTGCGTAAAGCGTGCTCATGCCGGGGGGGGCGAGGGTCGGATCAGTAATTGATGCGTTCTGGACGTACATCGATGGATCACTGCTCAAACGATGGCGTCGCTCGATGTCGGCGAGATTTTCCCGATAGTTTTCAGCCAAATAAATGTTGTGATGGGGAACCGATTCGTAGCACCCATCAAGTCCGAGGTACAGCATGAACGTTGAGCACGAGAATCGTCGTGAAGCTATTTTCTTGTCATTCCACCGCCGTCGTAAATTGTCAGGTACGAGTCGTGTCATTGCCCTCGCGAAGTCAGCGTTCACCACTGTTGCGTCGGCTTTATACTTCGCTTTGGCAGTTGTTACGGAGGTGATCCTCCTACCGTGAAACTCCATTGACTCCACGGGTTCGCCGTAGTGAATTTCAACACCCATGTCTTCGGCAATTCGAGCCATCGTTGCAGAGACTTCGCCACAGCCTCCAATCGGATGGAAAACACCATGCTCGTATTCGAGGAATGACAGAATCGAAAAGAGGCTTGGGCAGCGAAATGGCGACATGCCGAGATATTTTGATTGGAATGTAAAGGCGAGGCGAATACGTTCAT
>DAOUPA010000381.1 GCA_030626405.1 Planctomicrobium sp. | reverse complement strand
CTGTCTCTGGTGGAGTCGCTTCATCACCAGTTTCATCAATTTCAGCACCCATCGCAGGATCACCACCCTCTGGAATATCTGTAGGATCTGTCGGTTCTACAGTCTTAGCTCCACATCCCATGACGGAGCAACTAATAGAAAGAATCATTAAGAAAGAAAATAATTTACGAGACATTGTAATACTTGGTTTTGGGTAATGTGTTAGTTTTGATTAATAAAACGTCTTCAACCAGAAGGAGAAGACGAAACAATGAGTGTGTCAACACAAAATGTTGACACACTCATTTGCCACGATCGCTCCGAAGCCACACCTATTTAATTTAACAGGATTTGAACAAACTTTCAAATCATCCCCGTACACGCTCATCGTTGACAGATTTGAGGAAAGGAAATCCGCTTGTCACTTCAGGGATCATAAGGAATCATCAGAATTCACCAAGGACGTTCCCATCGTTGATGTATGCAAGATAGGCCCAGTTATTCTGGTCGATGCTTTCACTGATGAATTGAACTGAGCCATCTCCCATCGTAAACTGAGCCCCGCCCACGTGCTTGCTGGCAAAAACCCAAGCGTACGATCGGTCGTCACCCCAGGTCGCCCATGCACCGTCAAGCCGATCCTTTGTTTTTGCATTCAGTTTGTAAATCGAATGGTTGTTGTCACCACCTCTGTAGACAATGGTGCGACCGAACACTCCGACGTGACGACCTTGGCCCCACAATGGAGTGTAACTACGACTTCGCTTATCAACCGTGCCTTCACCGATCAGGATTGTGTTGGTCGTTCCGTCTCGCATATCACGAATTTTGCAATTGCTGTTGAGACCAAAAGCAGCTTGACGGTTAGTCATGCGATGACCGTTTGGTAACGTAAAAGCACAACAGTTCCAATCTTGCCAAAATCGATTATCGCTTTCATGGGTCCAGCCTCCGGAGAGCAGGTAGCTGTTGGTTGCTGCATTGACCGCATCATAGTGTGCGTGAGTTTGCGAAACCTTTCCGACATCAAAGTCTGACGGGCAATTAAAAACGTTGATACGCGTTCCTGTCGCAACAACGTTTGGATTTGCTGGCGCAACAAACGGGGCAGTTCCCTTACCGTTGCGGTTGTTTTTACTCGATGGCTGACTCAGGTCCATTGATTGATACAGCGGAGCTTGGTCGATGTAAGGGAGAATCATCGTCCAAGCTGTATGATTCACATTATGATTTGTATATGGCAAGCAGGGGTTTCCTAAACATGCTGTCCCCGAATTAATCAATCCAGGAGGGAATGAGCCAAAAGTGTCGTGGTAGTTGTGCATTGCCAAGCCAAACTGCTTCAGATTGTTTTTACACTGTGTGCGGCGGGCTGCTTCGCGTGCCTGTTGGACTGCGGGTAGCAGTAGGGCAACCAGAATGGCAATGATGGCAATCACGACCAACAATTCAATGAGCGTAAACGCTCTGCGACGTTTTGAGGAATGGGGTAAATCCATGTGAAGTCTCCTGAATTAAAGAAAATGAGAAGTAAGAAGGCCGAAATCATGAAAACACATCGAGCGATGCTGATGACAATGGTACGTTTGCGTTTTTCTGCCTGTCAATAGTTATTGTGCAAAAAATATCAGGTTGGTTGAATTTTAGAGTCACTCTGTCAATGTGAACGGTTGCGATTCTTGTCTGTTCAAAAAGAATGAATTCCCTTGCTACCCTCTACGCAAAGAACTTGACCAATTTGACCTTCGAAATTGAAAAATTGTTTTTGCCCGCCAGGCCAAGTCACTTCCAAAGTCTGTGCTTTCTCGTCCTGACTCAGCCCATATTGTAGGCACGCTTCGTTGCAAGACATGTAACCCCCAGATCCCGTGAGAACGCTGAGAATTTTTCGACGATCTGTGTGTAAAACAACGGTTGCACCAATCGCGTCTCGATTGCAAACAGTTCCGGTCAACCAGATCTGTAAAGAACGGTTATTTGTGCGTGTGTCGTTTGTCAGTAGGGAAGTTGGGCCATCGATTCGAGAAATGAGGACGTCGCTGAGGCCATCTTTGTTCCAATCGAATTGCACCAACCCGCGACCAAGGATCGGTGTGGCAAAGAACTCCCCCAACTGTGCAGGTCGTTCAAGCTTAAATCGATTCCCGTGATCATTTCGAAAAAACTGGCTCGTCATTTTGTACGGACGATCTGCTCGGTGAAAGTGGTTGATATGTCCATTGGTGACGATAAGGTCGAGCCATCCATCATTATCTGCATCGATCAACTCTGTTCCAAATCCAAGAACCGGACGGCTTGGTTCTGACAGTCCGATCTGAGTTGTGACATCTTCAAATAGCCCCGTCGCGACTTGCCGGTAGAAAGTGTTTGTTTCGTTTTCAAAATTCGTGACAAACAAATCGAGAAGCTGGTCTCCATCGACATCTCCGACCGCTACACCCATGCAAGCTTCCTCGGTCCCGGTCACATTGACAGAAAGTCCAGATTGGATCCCCTGCTCAGAAAACACCCAACCCTGTTCAGAAGTCCCAGGTTGGTTCAGATAGAGGTGATTAGGGGCGACATCATTTGCTACGAAAACATCAATTCGTGAATCCGCATTGAGATCTGCGACCACGATCCCAAGACTGTTGGAATTTTCTCGAACTGTTCCTACAGAATGACTGACATTTCTCCATGACCCATTTCCTAGGTTTTCCAAAACGAGATCACGGGCAGGCTGAAAAACTTGTGGCTGGCATGAATGAGGTTTTCCACCTGAATTACAGACTCGCGTAAAGACGTCGTCTCCTTCCAGGTAGTTGACGAGATAGATGTCGAGATCACCATCGCCGTCAAAATCTGCGAACGCACCTCCAACGGACCAGTCTTTCGGCACGTTGCCAAGCATTTTTGTTTGCTCAGAAAACGTGCCATCTCCGTTATTGAAAAAGAGGCGGTCGCTGCCAATGTTGGTGACGCAAATGTCCGCAAATCCGTCGTTGTTAATGTCGCCAATGATCGCGCTGTGGCTGTAGCCGGATTCGAGAATACCGGATGATGTCGTCACATTTTCAAATTCTTTGCCATCGAGGTTGCGAAAGAGTTGGTCGAGAATCGTCGTCGCTTGCGCATCGGGTGGCCAGTCGCAACTTTGCGGGTGATAGACATCCGGGCAGCCGTCTCGATCATAGTCGAGAATGCTGACACCTGCTCCGAGGACTTCGTACATTTTGTAAAGTCCCGCCTCGGGATCTCCGACGGTATGGTAAGAAAAGTTGAGTCCGACTTGTTGAGCCGACTCTTTAAAAGAAACCGATCCACCTGCCTTAGCTGAGGCTGATTGAGTCTCTGTCTCTCTCTTGATGGTTGATGGCGGGCGATGAAAATCTTCAAGCGGTATCGTCGGACTAGCGTATCTGGTGCGGATCAGTTCCCATTCTTCTGCTTCAATTTGTAAATTGGTGAGTTCGATCATTTCGTCAATATTTTCCGGATCTCGCAGTTGAATCAGACTGATCCAGCCAAAGTGCTCCCATTGCAAAGTCAGGTCATTGGCCTGTTGGGCAGCAAGTCGCATGTCTGAAAGTCGTCGTGTATTCCACACGTTGGTCACGGTGTCCTCGTAGGCTCTTAATTTCTCGCCTCGGTCAAGGAACGGAGCGGCTTCTTGGGGCATCCCGTGTTGTGTGAGCAATTGCCCAAGCTGGTAGAGTGCTTCGCGATGGCTTGGATTCGCGCGCACACATTCATAAAAACACCGAATCGCAACACTGCGTTGTCCTTTCATTCGAAACGATTGACCTTTCAGGAACCAGATGTCAGACTCGTCCTGAATCTCAGCAGGGAGGTGATCCAGCCAAAAATTAAATGTCCCCTCCATTTTTTCTTCGAGAGAAATCTTGCCAAGCATCTCCCAAATCTCAATTGTGCCTCGACCACTTTCGATTTCCGTTTTGAGTCTTTGGACAGCCTGTTGAGGTTCCCCTTGCTTCCACTCCTGGTACGCCTTGGGAAGTTGAAGAAATGGATCGTCAGGATTGGCTTTGTAGTAGGGGGCCAGATTTTGAGACTCAAAGAGCCGTTCGCTTCCCAAAACTAACAAGCAGAGTTGGACCATCTCGAACCGCGATTGTGACATCATTCGCAGGACTTGCTTGCGAAACGCTTGGTCTTGCATTCCAAATCCTTGTATGAACGCGAGACGATTCAGTGCGACTCCATTTCCTTCGTCGGATTTTAGAATTCCCTGGAAAACACCCTCTGCGTGTTCAAGATCGAACAATTCAAAAAGATAAATATCTCCTTCCAGAAAACGGGCGTCGATGAAGTGTTCGCTACGCTTGTTGTCAATGGATTTCAAGTGCCGGAGAGCAACGTCATGTTTTTCCTGTCCGTGTGATGACTGCGCCGCCAACCACTGGATGTGCAAATCTTCAGGTGCCCGGTTAATCAATTTTTGTGTTACGGCAGCAGCTTCGTTGAACTCTTCCGCTTCGATGAACTCTTCGGCCTCGGCAATGAGGTCCGGGATCGATTCATGCCAGAACGTCCAATAACCCCAGCCAAGAGTTGCTAGCGCAAGAATGGACATCACCAGAATTGCACTTCGGGATGATGTGTCTTGATCGAAGTCTTCCAGGTCTTCCATTGATGATTCCGGTTTCGGTGCCTGATCAGGCTTTGAGTTGAGAGTTGGTGAATGAATTCAGCACTCTTGTTGTTGTACTCAATCAGTCAAAGAGTCAAACAGTCCAACAATGAAAACGATTTTGATCACTGTTATCAAGGCGGTCATTATGTCACCATTCAGTCGTCTGATGCCTTCGCATTCATTAAATAAGTAGTTGAACCGTGAATAAACACAAATGAACACAGAATCATTGGCGTGCATTCGCGGTTGGGATTGCTGATTGCAGACTGGCAAATTCCTGTTGTGAAACCAGTTCACCTTCACGTGAATGATGAGTGAGGTGACGGATCCGTGTGCATCCGCTGCATTCGTGTCAGTTCGCGTTCTTTAATCGTTCCCGTGGCTGAAATGTTACCAAATTTCTTACTTGCTGTTCTCTTTCTTCGCGGGTGCGAATGTCGACAAACGTTTGCCTGGAATCGGGCGTTCCATTTCTCCGTTGGGGAGTTGCCAGCCGACGGCGAGGGAGTCGTCGGCTGTGGCTTCGTGATGCAACGCTTCAATGTAGTAGCGTTTGCCAGCTTCGAGGTGAATCGGCTTTGATTTTTTGTTCTGGATAGGCATCCCAGTCGCGGGGGCGCGTCCAGCGGTTGAGATCAACGATGTGGACTTTATCATTTGGATTATCACTCTCACTGAGCCACAATTCAGCATGGTCATCGGCGGCAACCCAGAAGGTATCATCACCAGTCTTGGGTGGATGAATGAAACCACGAACCCGGGCACCGTAGTGGTGTTTCCAGTTCACTGGAGCTTCGAATCGTGTGAGGAGTGAAGCACCGGATGGTTTGCTTGGGAAAGCTTTGTGTTTCAAAAGAGTTTCGAGCCCGCTGCCAGGGACATTGAACCAGTATTCGCGGTGAATGACTCCGGTGGCGAGTCCTTTCTTTCTCGACTCTTCCGATCCGGTGAAACCTTGAGAATCGTCCCTCGCTCGCTGTTCATGTTGTATCGTGACTTGCCGTTCTTATCGAGCAGTCAGGCTTTGTTGTGGGACATACAGGCAAGACTGAAGTACAAATTGCCTTTGTGGTCAATGGCGACACCTGCGGCGTCGTTTCTGGTGTCGCTATTGTGATTTTCTCTTTCCCATCCAGAAACGACCGCATCACTGACATCAGCAAGACCATTTCCGCTCGTGTCTCGCAATAAAACAACCTTTCCACGAGCCGCCACATACACGCCTTCTTTCGTCGGCAGATTACCGACAGGCGTGAGCAAGTCTCCTGGCTTGGACCAGAACACCTCAGTCTTGTCTTCCAGACCATCGCCATTCGTGTCGGTGAGAACGTGAATCCGTCCATCGTAACCCGCGGCATACAGCCTGCCATCTGGCCCATATTCGACGCTGTTGATGTTCGTCAAATTTACAGGCAGTCGCTGGATATCGATCCCAGGGATCAATGCCTCGACTCGTGGTTCGGCGCCGGCAATCAGACCGATTTCAACGAACAGCAGAATTACTGCGAGGATCAACGTCCAAATGAAACACATGGAGTATTTCCTGAAATGGCATTGAGGTCGATTATGGGTTTGAATAATCCTCAGTACGTTGCGTTACGTTTATGGTTCATCCAGCCAATAGATAGAGACTGAAAGTTGCGGCCTGTTTGCTACATTAGATCAACTCTTTAACGGCCGCCATGATTCCGTCGGCGTCGAGTCCTTGGTAGACCATTTGCTGCCAGAGTCCGCCGGAACCTTCTTTGTGGGTGCCGATGTTGTTGTAGCTGCCTTTGAATCCGCGTTTGAGAAGTTCAGTTCCGAAGCGGGCACCGAGTCCATTTTTTACATTGAACGACTCTTCGACCAAAACCGCTGGTGAAGCGGCGAGGCGGGCCATCATTTCTTCGTCGTAAATATTGAGAGTCGACGTGCAGACGAGTCCGAAGTCCGTTCCTTCTGCTTTGAGGCGAATGACGGCGTCGAGAGCGCGGTAAGTCGTTTCGCCGAATGAAACGACATAACCTGCCGTTCCTTCTCGAACGAGATCATCTTTGCCTGAAACGAATTCGTAGCCGTCACCGAACAATGTCTGATTCGAATCATCCAGTAAATCGGGGACACCTGAACGAGTCGAGAAGATGAAACGCAGG
>DAOUPA010000664.1 GCA_030626405.1 Planctomicrobium sp. | reverse complement strand
CTTTTGTTCGATTTGTGCAAATTCAGGAATTCCAGAGCTGGTTCTTATGAACTGGCTCGGTCATCGCAGCAGCAAAATGATTCAGCGCTACTACCATCTTCATGACGAACAATCACAAGAGCAGATGCGTGAAGTACAGATCTATTGAAGCACCCGTTCTGGCACCAGTGTGGTGCTGGACATTCAACTTGTTTTTTGATTAGAAGGAGAGGAAACAACAGACCCCAAATGCGGCCAGATCCTAACCAGAATCTCTGTTTCTCCACGTGAAGCGAATTTGATTGGCACAGTCTTGGCACAGTCCAACTGTGCCAAGACAAACCACCTCGGTAAGTTGTTACAAGTAAAGAACTTGCAACAACACTAAATACCGCAGCGGAGAGGGGGGGATTCAGTGCCCCCCGCTTTACGCAACACCTTCCCTCACCGCGATTTGCGCCTAAAGCCTTTGAGCGAAACAATTTTCGCGAGTCCGGTTGTCACAGGTTAGACCCATCTAGTGTCGGTTGTGAGGGTGACCAACCGGGACAACTTTATTTCCGCGCGACCTCCCAACGGAGAAAGAATCTCCATCTCACGAGCGATGTTTCCGCTCATGTTCCTCACGATTTTGATGGCCGGAATCAAGGCGGTGGCTGGTCAAGATGATGAGGAGCTAAAAACCGAACTGGAACTCAGGCATCAGCAGGCTCTCGTGGAAGTCATAAAGTTATGGCAAGCCTACGCAGTGCGACTTCCACAAGCAAAGGCTCGCCAGATTGGAGCCATTTACGCGCGCTATAGCACGAAATACCAAAACATCATCGCCGATCAGGTTCGAGTGAATTAGGAATTCGCTGAACGCGAGAAAATTTTCGTTCCATTGGAAAATATCTTCTTTGATGTCGCTGCAAGCGGACGCCGTAAGAATCGTCCTGGCTTGCTGCAAATGGAACAATGCTTGGAATCGAAACAAGTCAAGGCGTTAATCGTATTCACCACCAATCGACTTTATCGTCGCGCGATCCATGCACTCACTTTTGTGGAACGTCTGGTCAAAGAACGCAAAAAACGTATCGTCTTTGTGATGAACAATATCGACTCCGAGACGAATGACAAATGGAACCGCTTCCTCTCATTCTTATGTCTGTACGATGAGTTTGCTGCGGAAATGTACGTTGAAAGTATTCGCGCATCGCACATCGGAAAATTACTCGAGCGAATTGTTTTTGGAACACTCACTTTCGGATATCACGGTGTGGACATACCAGGTTCCCAGAACCGCAAAGGGAACCCCAGCCGGAGAATAGAAATTGAAAAGAAAAGTTCCGCCATTGCCCAGCGCGTCTTCGATTGGTTTGTGAAACAAGGTTTGTCAATCAACGAAATCATCAGGAAGCTGAATGCTGACTCCAACGTTCCTTCACCACCCAAATCGAAACTGGGGAAGTGCACTCGTTTGGCGGTAAATACACTCCTCAAAAATGATCGATATCGAGGGGAATGGTCCTATGGGAAGAAGGAGTCGATCCTCATCTCGGACAAGGACTACATACGCCAAGATGAACGCGAGAAACCGCTGAAAACAGTTCAGTATGAAGAACTTCGTATTATCTCGGACGAGATGTATTACCGGGCACAGCAGCGACTCGCAGAAATCGATGAATTCACACAATGTGGGAGGAAAGCTGAGGGAGATCGGTTGGAACGATTACCCAAAGTCTTGAATGGATTCTTTTACTGTCCAGAGCACGATCAACGTTTGCATGCTGGAGGTCCCAGAGGTGAATACATGATCTGCCCTCAATGTCATCGCATGGAAGGCGGCGACCGTTTTCTGTTCTCGCAATTGAATCGCGAAGTCGCGCTGAACCAACTCTGTTCAACTTTGGGTGAGCACATTCAGAATGACACGGATCTGGTGGAACAGATTATTTCGCACTGCCAGGCTGAGGCAGACTTGCTGCAACACCCCGATGCAGGACGGCTTGAAGAAGTCAGATTACGCAAGCAGAAGCTGAAACGGTCTCTGGGTCTGTTGATGCGGCAGGAACCAGATTCAGACGCCGAAGAACAGGAGTTGGACGCTGCGCTTCGTGAAAAACGCATCGAACTCTCAAAGGTCGAGTCGGATCTCGCTCGGTTGGAGTCAGCGCAGGAGAGAGTAGTCGTCATCCCCACTTCTGCAGAAGTCGAGGAACTCTTGCGCGAAGTTTCACAGACTCTGATCAAAGTCGTAAAGGAAGGAGTCCCTGAGGAGATCGATACACTAAGAGAATTGATCCGTCGATTGACTGGAGGGAGGATTGAACTTTTCCAGCAAGGCGAGCGCAAAGCACAGCGAGGATGGTTACAGGGCAAGTTCCGTGCTCCTTTATTTGCTGTTCTCTATGAGATGGCATCCAAAACGTCTCTGCAGTCTGGTCAGCCAGGCTCTGAAATCGTCGTCGACTTCAAAGCACCCGACCGGGAGACGGAGTCACTTGATCTTGCTTGGGACCTGTACCAGCAAGGGTGGATGAAGAAAAAATCGCTGATAAGTTGGAGTGCAGTCCTGGCAATGTGACTCGATTGCTCAAGAAAGCTGCGATGCTCCATGGCGTCACTTTGAAAGATGGTCGGACACGTCGTTCTCAGTTAGAAGAGAAACAGATGGAAACTCCTCAGTACAAACTGATCGCTGAAGAGGCAGCAGTCATGTGGCAACAAGGAGTGTCGTACAATGCAATCGCTCGAAAGTTCGACTGCAGCGATATGACTGCACGGAAAGCGATTCGTTTCAATTATGAGTCCCAGGGTCTTCCTGTTCCAACCACCGCAACCCAGCGCGAAGAACGACGTCAAAAGGCACGAAAACTTCGCGAGCAGGGCCTGACTGATGCTGCGATTGCAGATGAGTTGGGTATCTCATCGACGACCGTACGCAATCTACTGAAAGAATAACGTGTTGCAGAAGACGTAATTGTTTGCCCTGGTGCATCCAAACGACCGTCCCGAAAGGGACGGTCAGCACTTTTTTTAGCTATTGGAAGATGGAGGTGAGAATGTGGCTGGATAATTTCGCTCAAGCATCAGGGTTGTTGTCGTACAAACGACGAGAGGCCTTTTTGTTAGAACTGATTCGCATGCAGAGTGCTGAACGTGACGCGGAAAAAATACTGTTGAGATCGTGGTTCACTCGGTTAGGATCTCAAAAAACGGTGAGTTCTTGGCTGAGCCAATTAACGTAT
>DAOUPA010000260.1 GCA_030626405.1 Planctomicrobium sp. | reverse complement strand
TCCACCACTTCGTTCATTTTGAGTGGTGTTCCAGAGGTGAAATCGTAAGCGTCGCTGAGCATTCGGGCGCTTTTAATATTGGCCCGCGCTCGCTTGCTCAGTCCGAGACCGGCGGTCGGTCGGTGGAATCGGCTTGATGCCGCGCCGCCTACGAAACTTCTCCAGAAACGTTCCACACCATCTCTGGCATCGCCAAACTGATTGCTGCCTGCGCCGTATGTTTTGACATGATTGATTGGACGAGGAGATTTTTTGAGATGGTCGCGCACCCACTGGAAGTTGTCCCAGTGTTGTTGTCCTTTCTGGTGGTTGTTCTGCGAGGTATCAACGAAGGAATAGATCTCCGGATGATCCAGCGTTTGACGATGGCTCGGTGCCTGAAGATTCCAGTTGTCCCACATTTCCGTTGTCTGCACAATGACGCCGAGAGCCTTCGCTTTCTCCTTCACAAAAGCAGACCAGTACGCGCCCCAGTCGGGGTTCGCCTGCGTCTCGTTGTCCATGCAGTACAGGACGTTCGGGTAAGGCAAAGAAATTGCGAGCACTCGTTCCATATGTTTCCGCTGATGCTTCAGCAGCAGCTGGTTGTTATCTCGCTTCGGAATACTGCGGAAGAATGGGTTATCGTTCGTACCGGGATGCCGAGGGTATTCATTCTTGAGGCCCGATTGTTCGGCTGTGTAATTGATGTTGTTAATCGGGCGAAAAGGATTGCCGTGCAACTGTGTCCGGGCGTAGTCAAAGAGGTCCCATAATTCGAACTGCACAACAATATCCCGTGCAAGGCAATGGTCGAGGAAGTTCTGGAGGCGTTCGTAATAGGCGTCGTTGTATTTCTCCAGGTCATACTTGCCGTCAGGGCTTCGCTGAAACATCCAGAGATTCCCGTCATCACGAGAGGAGAGAGTGTTGCGAACGTAGTTGCCGCCGGAAGCTTTCAGCAAATCAAGATGCTCCGCCAGGTCCGGGATCTGAAAGAGATTGTCCTCAACGGAGCCTCCCAAAAGCATGACAGCCTTCCCTTTGTACTGCCAGTAGAACGGGTTTTCGCCATCAGGTTTCAGGCACATTTCATTGCGAGTGGCAACGTCAGGTGGAGCAGCCAGAATCGCACTTGCGCAAAACATCACTGCGAGCAGTGAAGAAAATAAAAACACTCGATGACCAGTCATAGATTCCTCTTTGTTACCGCATCGTTGTCCCCATGAAGATGAGAATCCAGAGCATAGAAGCAATCTTCCTAAAACACCTCGCCGCTGGCAACCGATTTCATGATGCCTTGCCATGTCATCGAGGCGTTACTCGAAATGTTGATGGACATATTGCGTGATATGTGCTGAGTTGGAGTCACCATCAACCACGACCGTGAGCGTCACAATCAAGTTTCGATTCGCGTCAAGCCAGTACTGAGAGTGAGCGGCGCGTCGATTTTCGATCAGCCAGTCTGGTCCACCGCTCTTAGGAGATGTGAACCCGAGCTCTTCAACGCCGGACGCTAAGTGCTCGAAAAGTTCGACCAATGTTTCTCGCGGAGATTCACCATCGGAATTTGAAATCATCAAGTCATAGGAGACCAGATTTGTTCCAAACCAATCTCTGCCTCCACGGACAACTGACGTAATATGATCATCAAGAGGGAAGGAGACAGTGTCGGTTAACGGGATGACGTGTTCGTAACCATTCGGAAGATTTATGGCGTTTGCACGCAATTGATTCAGAAGCGATGCCCGGCGGTTGAGAAATCTATCAAGGTCACTCTGCCTGCTCATTGCAGCATAGAGCAACACTGGAGCAATCACGCAGGTGGCAGTCAACACTGTGACCAGAACAGTTCGTTTTCGCATGATCTTCTCCAATGTTCTCGTACACGATTCACTGAATGCTACCGATGACCAGCAAGACCGACCTGGTTTCAGACTCTTCTTTCACCGTTGAAAGATGGGCAGGTAGCCGTTTTTGAGTTGGAGAATTGTTAAGTTCATTGAAGTGACGTAGACGGAGCCGACGCTGGTGTCTTGCCAAGAGCCATTCGGGGATTGTTTGCTCAGGAGGACGGCTTCGATTTCTTTTCGGTACTTCTCCCAAAGATCTTTCTCGCGATACATGACCTGAGCCAGGTAGTAGTGCATGTAGTGCCAGTGACCAAAGCCGTTGCTTTTGATGCCGCTGCCTTCAGGCCAGATATTGGTTTTGCAGTACTTGAGCATCAACTCAACATCTTTGGAGTCGCCGTATTCGCCAGCACTGTACATGCTGGCAACGGCGGCTGCGGTGATCGGAGCACGTGCTCCGCCGCCACGAATGCTGTATTGGATGCCGCCTTCAGGCGTCATGCATTCGTGCATATAGCGTTTTGCGCGAGTGATAATTTCGCGAGGAACAACGATCCCAGCGTTACGGCAGGCTCTGAGTCCCTGAACTTGGGTGACGCAGGTCGAGCCTTCGTCAAAATCGTTTCCTTCACGCGCCGAGACATATCCCCAGCCGCCGCGGGATGTCTGCGCTTCTGCGCAGAAACGGACTGCTTTATCGAGGACACGTTTGATCTGCATTCGCCGCTGAGCGTCTTCCTCTTCTCCATACACTTGAGAGAGAAACAGCATGGTAAAGCCATGACCGTAGGTGTAGTGGTAATCGTCCGGATAGCCGATTAATCCTGATGGCTGCGACATGTCGATCAGAAAATCGACCGCGCGGGAGATGTTCTTCGCGTATTTACCGCGAGTTGTCGTCGAACCTTCTGTGAGCAACGCTGTCCCGGCAAGGGCCGTCATTGCGACTCGATATGTCCCGCCGTTGGCTTCCCAGAACCCCTGACGTTTTTGTTCCTTGACCAGAAACTCAAGGCCGCGAGTGACCGCGCGGGTTACGGCAGGATCATCAGCAGCATGTACCCCTGAAGTGGAAACAACGGTGGAAAACGCGAGCGTCGCAAGCATTATTCTGGTGAACAGAGTCATCGTTGATCTCCTGCAATGAGCAGTACTGAAACAAGTTCCGTTTGTCACATTTCTAAGTAGAGTTACCTAGGATTATAATACTCTTGACTGAAATTGTCACTCAGAATTGATAGTCTGCCAAGACGGGAACAGTTCGCCTCGACCAGTGCTATCGGAGAGAACCATGGGTATGAGGACAAACTGGAGATTCTCAATGAAGAAAATCACTGTAGCAGTATTGTCGTTGGGGATGTTCCTCACGACCAGTTTTGCCGGGGAGGCATCGCGGTCCATAAAAGTTCTGAACCCTTACAAATTGTCGGATAAGTCAATTCCAGCAACTCGCACATCGCTTGGAATTCCTAACGACTATAAGCCATGGATCGCTCGACTGGGCGGAAACAAGATGTTGATCGTCGCTTTCTCGTATGGAGGAGTTCCGCACAACAAGTTGCCACCGAAGACAGCATATCTTGAACGTGCCATCTTCTGGCGATCAGACGATGGGGGAAAGACTTGGGGGCCACGTGAAGAACATCTTGATGTGCATGGTCGTGAATTCGCTTTGAATCGCTTGTCGGATGGCACTCTGCTCATGCCATGCCACTTTCTGAAGCAGGATGCTGCGAATCAAGCCGGGTATACCTATAGCAAATTATTTCGTTCAATAGACGACGGAAAAACCTGGTCTGAGCAACGCATCGGTCCAGAGGGATTCCCGGCAGGTGCAAACACGGCAACCGACTGGTCAGTGTTTGAATTCCCTGACCCGACTAGACCTGCGAAAACTATCACAATGTTTGGTGTCAGTATGCAGCATGGCGGGAAACTGGCAACATCGACCGTTGCGATATGGAGGTCAGAAGATAGAGGTAAGACTTGGGATAAATCTCTTCGTCCAAATACCGATGGCTGGATTGACATCGATGGTTTTTTTTCGCAATCAACGACCTATCGTGCGAAGTCAGGCAAGCTGCTGCATGTCGTTCGTGTCGACGCGACCGGACCTCACTGGGCTGTTCCGGACTTGAAATCTTCAGGGAAAGAAAATGGTGATCAGGCTGACCGGATGATGCTCTGGACATCAATGGATCAAGGGAGTACTTGGCGACGGCATGGCAAGTATGGAACATTTGGAGCTGGCGGTGAAATGTACCCTCGATTCCTGCGATTGAATGATGGTCGACTCTTATTGACATTCACGGTGCGGAGCAGTTCAACCGATGGTCATTCCTTAGGATTGAGGGCAATCATCAGCGACGACGACGGAGAAACCTGGGATTTCGACCAAGACCGTCTGGTGATTGATGATCAAAACATCGGCGCGAGCGGTGGCGGGTTTGGATGCACAGTCCAGGCGAACGACGGTATGTTAATCTCTTGCTACAGCTACCGTGGACCGAAAAATCAAACTCACATCGAAGCAGTTCGTTGGCGAGTACCGAAATCTAAAATGAGATGAATGAGTTGCTTATCCTGGAATTTGCCCCCAATCCTCCACCTTCAGTTTTACGCAGAACGCAATCGCGTCGGTGGAATCGGTCTTGCCTCGGGACTCTCCTAAGTCGTTGCAGTTGCTGCTGCCTGTAATTGTTCGGCGGTTCTTTCGATCAGGCGAGTGAAAAGTTCCAGAGAATCGTGGGCTTGTTCGACTGTCATTGTCATCGGCGGACTGACTCGCAGCACTTTGGTTGCTAATGCTCCGAGGAGATGAATGGCGTCGCCGCCATCTTCGCCTAGGTAACATTCTCGCACGATCGCGTTCGCGACATCGCCACCAGAATGGTCTCCGACCGCCGCACACTCGACTCCGTAGACGAGTCCTTCACCACGGATGCGAGCGACAAGTGGTGACTCTTTCAATTTGAGTAAACCGGCAGTGAATATTTCGTTGAGCTTGGCGGTTTGATCCATGACATCAGTCGATTCGAACTCATCGAGTGTCGAGAGCACGGCGGCACAACTGATCGGATTCGCACTCCATGTATCTGAGGCTTCGCCGAATTTCATGTGAGCCATCACATCCGCGCGGCCGACTGCGGCACTGACTGGAACGCCATTGCCAAGACCTTTTCCGAGGCAGACGAAATCGGGTTCCAGTCCGTAGGCTTCGAAGGCGTACAGCTTTCCGGTCCGACCGAAGTTGGCTTGCACTTCATCAAGAATAAAGAGGATGTCGTGTTCGCGGCACCACTCTTGGACCATCTGCAAGTATTCTTTCGGAGGATGATAACTTCCTCCGCCACCGAGATAGGGTTCTGTGATGAGGCAAGAGATTTTCTCTCCATGCTCCGACCACATTTCGTCAAGTTCATCGCGGTAGGTTTGTAGATTGAATTCCTCTGAAGGAGATTCAATATCGTCGCATTCGGTCATAGGAAAGCTGATAAACTTCACGCGCGGATCGCGTTCGGAATCGTTCTCGCTGCCGGTGACCGCGCCTGCGAGTCCTTTCTTTCCATGAAAGCCGTGACGCGTTGCGATGATTAAGGTTCGGTTCGGATCGCGATGCAAACAGGCCCAAAGTGCTTTTTGAACACCTTCGGAACCAGAAGCCGCCCACATCACCTGTTCCAATCGGCTACCACCTTGACTCTGTTGCAAACTTTGGACAAGACGTTGAGTCGCGTTGGCTTCGAGTTCTGTGATCGCGTTGTAAGCGGTCATTGTGACAGCGGAGACGTATTCTTCTCCGTCGTCGGCAAAGACTGATTCGTCCCAACCGAGATAGTTGAAGAACCGCTTCATCCAGCGGCGCGGATTATGCCCCAAATTCGCGACGAGCACGCCGGAACTATAGTCATAAAGCCGCCGCCCTTCGGGCGTCCAATGGAAGACACCGGCAGATTTTGCGAAAACGGCCTGGCTGGGTGTGAAGGTACGTAGCGATTTCGGCTCGTGCCGCGAAAGGATGGCTCGTGCCTGGTTCGATTCGGTTTCGCCCTGAAATTCAATTGGAGTCTGCATCAAAATGTCCTGAATGTCCGTTGAGAGTGTTTGCGGTGCTCGTGCCTTTTCAGGCTTTAAATTGAAGAGTGAAGGAGCAGTTTTTGCTTCGTTCTCGCACTCATTGAAGGTTCAATGCCTCAGTTATTCAGACTGAAAGTTGCAGCAGTATCTCAAAGAAGTGGCTTGGTTGCGAGTTGGAAATGAAACTTTTTCAGGTGGCACGACGAATGAAAATGACAAGGGGGCATTTCGTGTTCCTGGTCCGGGAATTGAACTGTCGAATTCTGGAGGGTGAGTTTGCAGCCTCCGCCGTCTACGATCCCTCCAAACCTGACTGATGGACACTTTTTAATGAGTCTTTCGTCGGTTGATGCCGATGAACCGTCAGATGGCGCTGTTTCTGATCCGGACAGTTTCATTACGTACTTCTTTTCGCATGGTAATTTGGAACGCGGCTCTTAATTTTCTTAAAGTTTCGAGAAGACAACGTTTTTGCCATTTTGATTGTACGGATCAGTAAGAACTGAAGATGTGGGGCATCTATGAAAGGTCCGTTTACAGTGGCTTTGAGAACGCGTCAAAGGCTGGGAAAATACCGGATTGAGAAGCGGTTGAGCGAAGGAGGCTTTGCGGTCGTCTATCAGGCGTTCGATACAATCGAAGGCCAACGTGTGGCCTTGAAAATTCCGCACGCCCATCAAGTTGACGACGACTTGCTCAAAGACTTTCGGAATGAAGCCCGAATTGCGGCCCGACTGGAGCATCCGAATATTCTTCCGCTTAAAGATGCGTCGGTGATCGACGATTATTTTGTCATCAGCATGCCGCTGGGGGAACGAACACTCTCAGACCGTTTACAGAAACGCCTGTCGATGGACTCATCACTCTTCTTCGCCGAGCAAATGCTGGACGCGCTGGCCTATGCTCATCAGCAGAAAATTATTCACTGCGACGTGAAGCCGGAGAACATGGTTTTGTTTCAGGGGAACCGATTGCGATTGGCGGACTTCGGGATTGCGAAAGTTGCGATGAAGACGGTTCGAGGTTCCGGGACCGGAACGGTTGGCTACATGGCTCCCGAGCAGGCCATGGGGAAGCCATCGCCTCGTTCTGATGTTTTCTCCGCCGGATTGATTATTTACCGTATGTTCTCAGGAGAGTGGCCGGAGTGGCCGTACGAATGGCCACCTGCCGGGATTCAAAAATTGAAAGCAAAGGTGCATCCTGATTTTATTGCCTTTCTGAAGAAATCAATCGATCCTCAACCGCGAAACCGATACCGAGATTGCGAACAGATGAGCAACGCTTTCTTGCGCCTTAAGCCAAGAGTTCTGAGTTATGCACAGCGACGCCGAGCCAAATCCGCCTGATCCCGGAAAACCAAACGCCCCGCGTCTGGTCGATACGGTCGAGATGGCTGCTCTTCCAATCCCGGTAGAGCAGCCGGTCCGTCCTGAAATTCCATCGGTGTCACGAGTCAGAATCGGGAATGCAGAGGCAGCCTGGATCACGATGAAGTCTCCCGTCAGAGAGACGGACAATGAAGACGCTGTCTGTGCTTTTCCAGTGAACAGTGATCGTGGATTGCTCGTCGTTGCAGATGGATTGGGGGGGCACCGCGGTGGACGACTTGCTTCTCAGTCGTTGGTCCGGAGTTTTAAAAGAACGTTTTCAAGATCGGCGAAACGGACTTCCCCACCTGAAATTATCATTGGCGGCGGCCTCAAGGTTCCACTTGCGCCGCCTGCGGAATTGACCGATGCCGATTACCGTTCAATGATCCTCGATCAGATCGATACCGTGAACGCCCGGCTTCTCAAGAATCGATCTGGCTCGGCGACAACATTGGCTCTGGTTGAAATCTCAGGCAATCGAGCACGCACCTACCATGCAGGTGATTCACAGGTCTTTGTCATTAGTCAACGTGGACACATCAAGCACGAAACGGTTTCGCATTCTCCAGTCGGCTATGCCGTCGAAGCGGGAATTCTTTCGGAAGTTGAAGCGATTCATCACGAGGATCGTCACCTTGTTTCGAATGTTATCGGAACAAAGGATCTGTCGGTCGAGATCGGTCCGTGGATCAACTTGTCGGCCAGAGATACGATCTTGTTGGCATCTGACGGCTTGTTCGATAACCTGTTCTCTGTAGAAATCGTTGATCTCATTCGAACTGGAACTTTGCAGCAAGGCGTTCACAAGTTGGCAGAACTCGCCATCGAACGTATGTGTTCGCCTCAGCCGGATCTTCCATCGAAACTCGATGACCTGACGATTCTCGCCTACCGACGACTCCCTCGCAGAAAACGTAAATCGGAAGCACTCTGAAATCGATCAGTCTTCCGTGACGACACTGCCTCTGGCAGGAAGGAATTGCTGGTGAGTCGAGATTTGTCTCAGAGACAGGACTCACTTTGATGTACTTTCGCTTCTGCCTGATTGTATTGCTGTTTTTCTCAATCATTCAAACAACGACGGCGGATGATTTGTCGTTGTCACTTCGGTATCAGAAACCGGTGAGTGATGAAGGTACTCTGTACCACACGCTTCAGCGAAGTGAAACATGGGCAGGGGACGAAACGATTCTCATCGTTTGCGACGTTTGGGATTCACACAACTGCAAGAATGCAGTCATGCGAGTCGTCGAGATGGTGCCGCGTCTGAGCAAAGTTGTGAACGAAGCACGCAAGCGGGGCGTGACGATCATTCATGCTCCCAGCAACTGCATGGAATTCTACGCAGAACACCCTGCCCGCAAGCGAGCGATGACCGCCCCAACGGCGAAAACACATCCCCCTGAAATCACAAAGTGGTGCTACCAGATTCCTGCCGAAGAGCAAGCCATGTATCCGATTGATCAAACCAACGGCGGCTGCGACGACGACCCTGAAGTCCACAAAGCTTGGCAGGCGACTCTGGCACCATTGTTGAAAGAGAAGAACTGGCCCTGGCGATCTCAGCACGCTGCAATACAGATCGATCCAGACAAAGACTACGTCAGTGATCGCGGGGACGAAATCTGGAACATCATGGAAGAGAAGGGAATCAAAAACGTCATCATGACCGGCGTTCACACGAATATGTGCGTTCTCGGTCGCCCGTTCGGATTACGTCGCATGGCAGAGAACGGCAAGAACGTCGTTTTAATGCGTGACCAAACGGACACAATGTACGACCCGCGTAGCAAGCCATACGTCAGTCATTTTAGTGGAACCGATTTGATCATTGGTCATATTGAACGACACGTCTGCCCGACAATTACCAGTACCCAATTGATCGGCGGCAATGAGTTTCGCTTCAGTAAAGACACGCGTCCGCATCTCGCGATCATGATTGCCGAAGATGAATACGAAACAAACAAAACGCTGCCACCGTTCGCAATTGACCCACTCGGCAAACACTTCCGCGTGACACTCATTCACGGCAACGCTGAAGTCCGCAACGACATCCCTGGTATTGAAGCGATCAAAAATGCAGACGCTCTACTGGTCAGCGTTCGCCGTCGCGTCCTCCCGACAGCCGACATGAAAATCGTCAAGGATTTCGCCGCCGTCGGGAAACCGATCATTGGCATCCGCACCGCCAGCCATGCGTTCTCATTACGAAAAGAAGAGCCACCAGAAAACTTCGACGACTGGACAGAGTTCGACGCCAACATCTTCGGCGGCAATTATCACAACCACTACGGCAACAATTTTGTCAGTACCGTTCAGGTGATGAACATTGACCATCCGATTCTGA
>DAOUPA010000270.1 GCA_030626405.1 Planctomicrobium sp. | reverse complement strand
CCGGCTAATAAATCTGCGTTACCCGATGTTGCCGGACATTGCTTCAACGAGTTGACCGGCGGAGCCTTCGTCGACGAAACAGAGATACGTCAACTTGCCGTCCGGGGATTGCCATTCCACAATTTGACGTCCTGACGAAGAGCCAGGCGAAGTCCGCGTTGGCGTACCGTTAAATTGTTCGGTCTGGAGCACAATCAGAGTCCCGGACCATTTCTTGAATTCAAAGTGGAAGGCGGCAACGTCGTGAGCGGCGTCTTGTCCAAGATCGACTCCAACTGCCTCCGACAATTCCCACCCACGTATCGTGCTGTCGAGTCGACTGGTGGGGAAGCTTCCATCAAATTCAGGCAAGTCGTCCCAAGCCGCCGGGGCGATGTCTTCGAACTGTTTACTTAATTCTGATTTCGCATCGGCGTAACTCAGGCTGGGAACATCATCAGGCTGCGACCAAACCATGATCATCGCCACAAGCAACACCGCAGCGACGCCACCAATCAAGCGTTGAGCGACGCGCATCCAGCGACTTCCGCGTGGATTGACCGTTGGTTTCTGGCTGGAAATCGGAAGAATGTTGGCCTTGGCACTCTGTTCTTCCTCGATTGCAGCAAGCAATCGATCTTGCAAACCGGCAGGGATCGAAACGTCTCGAAGAGCGGAGGCGACTTTGTTATCGAACTGCGCTGCGCGACCTGAGAGAAGATGCTCGGAGAAACGATTACAGTCTGAACAACCTTCCAGATGAGATGCAACTTCCCCGTCGTTCGCACGCTCTTGAGCGGTGAAACATTCCAGACGTTCACGGGTGGTTTGGCAATCAATCATTGGAGTTGGTCAATCCTTTGAATTTCACACACAACTACAAACTCATTCTGTAGTGTCAATTTTTTGCGGGGTCGATTTTGGCAATCACAGGATTTTCGTCCTGTGATAGTTGCGAACGCAAAGACTTTTTTCCCCGCGAAAGGCGACTCATCACCGTTCCGATGGGGACTTCCAGCATCTCTGCGATTTCCTTGTATCCGATTTCCTCGAAATAGTAGAGAAGAATTGGAGTCCGATAGGTCTCTGGCAAGTTGCGCAGAGCAATCTCCAACGCCTCTTCATCAAAATCGAGGTTCAAATGGTGAGGTTCGTCAACGGCAACAATGGACTCTTCAAACGTGGACAATTCAACGTCGTTGTGTTTCAGATTCTTCAAAAACACGTTTCGAACAATCGTGAACAACCATGACCGCCCCTTCGACAAGTCCCTTAACTGACTTAACTTACGACACGCAGTCAGGAACGTTTGCTGAGTGAGATCCTCAGCATCTCCCTGATTTCCGGACATTCGGTACGCGAACCGGTAAACATCTTCGTAGTGAGAAGCGACCAATTCCTGCACCGAAATGCCTACGGATTCCAAGCCTGTCGCAGGTTCCGTATTCATTTCCTCACCAAACTGATCAGATTCAATGCCCATTTATTCCACGAAAATCCTGAAAACGTCGAAAGTTACGTCAAATTGATGGTGGGTCGGATGGAGAACAAAACGTGGCGGCACCTGGATACGAAACGATCAATCAATCTCCCAGCCACATTTTTTGAGATGACCAACGCTGTCAACAACTCTTTGATGCGTTTGCTCCAGTGAAAGTTCCGGCTCACCTTCGATGCCTTCTAGTTCCAAGCTGCACGGTCCATCGAAGTTGATCTCCTTGAGAAAGTGCAACACTGCCGCAAAGTCGACATGACCACCTTCACCTAAAGCCGGAAAGTGCCAGGCTTTGAATTTTCCATTTGTGTCTTTCAAATGAACATGCTTAATAAACGGGGCCACTTTCTTCATTTCGTCAAACAGATCAACATCTTCGTTGTAATAGAAGATATTTCCGGTGTCGAAGTTGATCTGAATCTCCGGTTGGTTGACCCGCTCAAGCATTTCCAGCATCCCGTCTGCATTCTGGCAGGTACCAGGATGAGTCTCACAGCAGTAGGTAATGCCAAGCTCATTCGCGCGTCGGGCGATTTGCTGCATGTGATCGATCAAGATCGGCCAATCTTCCGGCTTCTCGATCTCGCCTCCGCCAGCGACCACAAATTCGGCACCAAACTGATTCGCGATCGTCAGCTTGGTGAGTGTTCGCTGGAGAACGTCCTCTTCAAGCGGGTTTCCGCTTGTGATATTGCAAGTGCAGACTTTCAGCCCGGCTTCGGCAATTCGGTCCTTAAGAGCAAAAATCGCCTCGGGTGTTGAGCCATTTGTGACGACCGGTTCTTCCTTGAAGAACGATGGCATCCCATGGTTCTTAATCGGCAGTTCCAACCAATTGATCCCTGCTGAAGAGAGGAGATCAATCGCCGCGCTCGGTCCAAACCGACCATAACTATTCGGAAAACATGCAATCTTCATTTCGGAACCCTCATTTTTGAGACGCTTCAATTTGATCAGGTGAGAACGTGTCAGGCTTGTTCATCACTCACAGGCAGGCAGAGCCAGGGGGGGCTGACGCAGTCGAGTTCGTCGAGTTCCTTCGCTGCCGCTCGAACTTTACCTTCTGTTGCTCGATGCGTCATAAACACGAGCGGAACAATCGGAGGCTCGCCGGCTTTGTTTCTGGATTCTTTCGCCTCTTTCTGGATGACCGACGAGAGGCTGATTTCGTTGCGACCGAGGATGTCTGCAATGTCCGCGATCACGTGTGGAAGATCCTGGACATGAAAGCGGAAGTAATACCGCCGCTCGATCTCTTCCGTTTTTTGCAGAGGGAAGACCTCGCTTGTTTGCCACAGGTTCAGGTGCTGGAATGATAGCGCAGCTCGCCCGACTGCCACATCCACCAGGTCTGCGACAACTGCCGATGCTGTCGCCATTTGCCCTGCACCCATCGCAGAAAACCACGCCTTGCCAACGGCGTCGCCGGTCAATTCGATCATATTGTACGGTCCGTCAACTTGAGCGAGCGGGCGTTCCTTGCGAATAAGCGTCGGTTGTGTATGCAGTTCGAGGTGACCATCAACGAGCTTGGATGTTGCCAGAAGTTTCACCGCATAGCCGAGTTCGTCCGCAAATTTCAGGTCTTCCAGTTCGAGTTCATCAATTCCTTGAACCGGAAACTGATCCGGAGAAATTCGTTCTCCGAATGCTAATTGAGTCAGAATCCCCAGTTTCTGAGCGGCATCGATCCCTTTGACATCCATCGACGGGTCCGCTTCAGCATACCCGCATTCCTGCGCTTCCTTCACGGCATCGTCGTACGAAGTGTTGTTGTGCAACATTTGTGTCAAGATGAAATTGCTGGTGCCGTTGATAATCGCTTCCAGAGCGATGATTTGGTTGCCGGTCATTGCCTGTCCCATCGCAGCGATAATCGGACAGCCCCCAGCAACGGCAGCTTCGAACGCAATACAGCGATCCAGTTCACGTGCTTTCGCGAACAGGGTATCCCCATGCTCGCATAGCAGAGCTTTATTCGCGGTGACGACATCCTTCCCGGACTCTAAAGCCGCTTCGACGAGTTCCCTGGCAGGAGAAAGACCACCGATCAGTTCCACAACGACATCAACATCATCCGATGTCGCGATGGACATCGCATCGGAAGTTAGTAATTCATTGGGGATGTCAACCGACCGTTGTTTCGCCAAATCGCGGACTGCGACTTTTGTGATTTCAATGGTTCGACCAGCGCGAAGACTCGTCCGCTCGGAGTGCTCAAGTAAAATTTGAGCGACACCGCTGGCAACGGTTCCTAGTCCAATCAGTCCAACTCGAAGAGGGGTCGACATTTCTGAAATATGTTTCTGAATAGAGTATTGAGTCTCGGTAAACTTGCCGAGAGTTTGAAGATTGAGAAAGAATAACGTCAATTCAGATTCGGCGGGAGGCATCTTGCCAGAACTGCCTCGCCATTTCTGGAAATCCCCCTGTCGGAGCCGTTAAGATTTCCTCCCAATTGCGGTTCCCATGAATAGCGGAGGAGAACATTTTGAACAGCCGATGACAAGTCAGCGTATCTCTTCTGGGATTCGTGACAACATCTGCCGATGAACACACTTCTGGCGATTGCGACTTTCTCGGAATCTCATATACTCAGGTTGTGTCGAACTATGGAAAGTGGGACTGATGATTGATCGAACGCGGAAACAACCGCCCAACTTAGAGCAGGGAGAACGAGCCAGTTCTCGCTTGCAGATTGGTGCTGTCAGCTATTTGAACAGCAAGCCGCTGATTGAAGACCTGCAAGGGCTTTGCCCTGAGGCGAACCTCGTACTCGATGTCCCAAGCCGACTCGCTGACGATTTGGCATCCGGTGAACTCGATGTCGCACTCATTCCATCTGTCGAGGCGTTTCTCAACCCCGAATACGAAGTTGTCTCCGACGCATGTGTCGCTACGCATGGACCGGTTTTATCAGTCAAACTTTATTCACGTGTTCATCCCGGTGAGATCAAAACGCTGGCTCTTGACGAAGGTTCCCGAACGAGTGCCGCACTTGCTCAGATCATTCTGAGCGAACAATACGGTGTCTGCCCTGAACAGCAAAAGCTCCCGCTTCAGAAAACAACACGCGACAGCGACGCCGATGCCGTTCTGTTAATTGGCGATCGCGCGATGTCTCCTCCAGATGAAACGTTCCACACGGTTTGGGATCTCGGTGAAGAATGGGTCAACTGGACTGGTTTACCCTTTGTCTTTGCGATGTGGGTCACTCGCCAAAATACAAACCTCGGCGAGATTCCAGAGAAACTCTCCGCCGCCCGCGACTTGGGTCTCGCAGAAATTGAACGCATCGCGGCAGAGGGCGCACAGACTCTCAACCTTGAATACGACACATCGTTCGATTACCTGACGAAGAATCTCTACTTTCGACTGGGGGATTCCGAACGAGCTGGCCTCAAACTGTTCCAGGAACTGGCAGCAGACCTCGGACTCGCCAGCGACGCCCCACTTCATTTCCGAGAACTGACACCGAGGCAAGTAGCCGAACTCGTCGCAGTCTAGAAAACCGTGTAATGTGGTTACTTCGCCTTGCTGAGCATCCAATCGAAAAGGTGTGAACCGAAAATAATGACGCCGACGGCGACTGCTGTGAGTGAGATTAAGAGAACACTTCCCGCCGCAAAGTCTTTTGCCCGTCGTGCTTCTTCGCGAATTTCCGGCGATACCAAATCGATCATCGATTCAATTGCAGTGTTCATCGTTTCCGAGGCAAGAACGCCTCCGATACTTAACGCAATGCACGCCCATTCGATCGCCGACAGGTGAAACAGACTGCCAGCGATAATGACGCATGTTGCAATCGCCCACTGAATCTTCAAGTTCCGTTCAGCGCGTAGCGCTTCCACAGTTCCGCGAAAAGCAGTCACAACACTTCCCAGAAATGAAGATTTCGAACGCATTTGCATTCAATTTCGAATTCACAAAGCTTCTATTTGATCCACGGTCCGTTGACGTAAGTCTTCACGCCGGTTTTCACACCTGGTCCAGGATGTGGTGGCTGATCGACGTGTGCTTCGTCCATGAATTTTGTCATCTTCGACACAAGCTCCGCATGCTCACTCGCCACGTTCTTCTTTTCACTGATATCTGACTTGAGATTGTAAAGTTCGATGGGAGCGCCAGGTTTTCCCTGGACAACTTTCCAATCTCCCATTCGAGCGGCGCGAGCGATTCCCTTGCCACGAACATACTCCCAGTACATTCCATCGTGAGCTTTCTGTTTGTTTTTGCCAGTCATGGATGGCAGAAACGAAATACCATCGGTGACTTTAGGAGCCTCGACTCCAGCGACTTCGCACAGTGTCGGCATCACATCCCAGAAGGCAAGGATGTGATCACTCGTGCGACCTGCTGGAATCTGCCCTGGCCAGCGAGCGACCATCGGCACACGAATACCACCTTCATAAAACGTACCTTTGTAACCACGTAAAGGGCCATTCATTTTGAAATAGTCAGTCATCTTCGTCCAGCCGCCATCTCTCCCACCGTTTTGACCTCCGTTGTCGGAAGTGAAGACAATGAGTGTGTTATCGGCGATTTTAAGCTCGTCAAGTAAATCAAGAATCTCGCCAACGTTTCCATCCATCCGGGAAACCATTCCTGCCAAAGTCGTGAGGCCATCTTCTGAACCAAGATAATTCTCGCGGCGGTCCTGTATTGAGACCTTTGGAAACTGCCCGCGATAAGGGATTTCCGAATCTTCCGGAACGACTAACTCCACATGCGGAATGATGTAGGGCAGGTAAGCAAAGAAGGGGCCGCTTGCGGATTCTCGAATAAATTTGACCGCGGCGTTGTGAATTTCGTCGTTGACGTACTGATTCATCCCTTCGCTGTTCTTGGTTAAGTGCACTTTGAGATCATTCTCCCACAGCCAAAACGGGTAATAGAAGTGAGCATGCACTTGTAGATATTGTCCGAAGAATTGATCGAACCCCTGTTTGTTCGGATGCCCTGGGGTCCCTTCATAACCTAGCCCCCACTTTCCGAAACCACCGGTTCGGTATCCAACAGACTTGAGTTTCTCGGCAACGGTCACGTGCTCTGGGAGAAGGTACTGTCTCGTATCGTTTGCTCTGACGGGGGTATGCCCAGAGTGTAGACCGGTCATCAGCACACTCCGTGATGGTTGGCAGACATGCGACCCGGCATAGCACTGCGTCATTCGGACACCTTCTGCTGCGATTCGATCAATATTGGGTGTTTTGATTTTCTCCTGCCCAAAACAACCAATTCCTCCATATCCTAAATCATCCGCCATGATAAAGATGATGTTTGGAGGCTTTGCTGTTGCCACGCTAACCATTGTAGGGAAAATGGTTTGCAGCACGGTCGCCATCATCACCAAAAGCGGCAGTGTAGTTAAACTGTGTAGTAAATGACGTGGAATGAACCGGCGGCAACCGGTCTGGGTCATGGCAAGGAATTGAAACATGAGTTGTCCCCTCTCTATTTATTCGTACACGCCGTACGTCTCTTTATCAACGCAACCCGATCTTCACGCACGCTGCTCTCGCTGCACATGAAAAAACCAAGGGGCCACGGGCGGCAACCCGTCAACTGCCCCCTTGGCGGCAAGGAACCATCACCGGTTCCAACAATCAGTATTAGTTATCTCACTCTCACCGTCAAATCCCAGCGGCAACTGGGTAACCTAAAGGATAGACAGATCATGGCAAGGAATCGAAAATCACGCAGACAGCAACATGGTTCGGCAAGGCAAGGGAGCAAACCGACTGCTGGTACGACACCTTCTCCGGGACAAAAAAACGGATCGCGTTATTTGATGAGAACGGAGTCCGAATCAAAGGACTCGACAATAAAAAAACGACATTTCCCCGAGTGATAGGGTTTACAACGTCTCAAGAAATGCTCGAAAACATGAGCTCTTAAACCTCACGCGAGGCTCTTCCATAATGGATGATGGAGGACAGGAAATTCTTTAAAGACAAGGAAGAAGCCTATGTCAACAACTCAGATATCAGGCAGAAGAGCCCAAGACAAATTGAATGATCTGAGAGTTCAATTGCGAGGTACATATTGGGCAGAGAAACTCTGGAATGAAGAGCTGAGCCCCACTGATCGACGATGTCTTGGTGAGGACTTGAAGGAAGTGTTAAAAGAGCTTGGGGCAATTGGGATATGGATGAAGTTGCGAGGTTGTTCAAAAACCTACGCAGTCCTGCACATCGCAAAGATTTTCAAACTCATCAGCGACGGACATCCCACCATCAACGTCCTGAATGACACGACAACGCAAATCAAGCGAATAACTACCAGCCATCTCTTCCTCCTTGAAATCCGACGGACTCAAGAAGTCTACTCGAAAACAACAAATCGAGCTAAGAGGAATTCTGGAACTGCTCTATTGGACAGGAGGGTATCTCTCATTCACAATTTCACCGCGAGAGCAGTTTCGAAGCAGAGTCTAGGATTTCGATTGCTTTCAACTGTTGCTCAGCTTTCTCATTTTCTCCGCTACGGCGATAGAGGTCGACCAGTAACTTTCTGAATTCGACACGATCAGGAGAGATTTCAACGGCTTTTTCCAAAGCTACGATTGTGGCGGTTGTCTCTCCTTGTCCGGCATGGGACTGAGCTAATAATTCCCAATACCCGGAGTGTCTGCGAAGTTTGACGAGGTCTTGGGAGTATTTAACAGCACGGCTCCAGTTTTCAGCACGGAGGCTTAAGTCAGCGAGAACAATGAGTGCGTTCACACGTGAGCGGCTTGAGAGATCTTGATGTTGTAACGCTTTTTGAGCGGCTTCTGCCGCGAACGGAGCGCCCATTTCCCAATAGATTCTGGCAAGTGTTGTCTGGCTGTCTCCATCCTGACTTCCACGCTCTAGAAGTGTCCTTGCCCGTTCCAGATATTCCTGGTAATGCTGAGGGCGCTTCTCCGCAAACTCCACATAAGCGAGTCCAAGCATACGATCGTTTTCAGCGGTCGATAGGTTTGACGTTTTGACTAATGGAAACAACTCACCAGAACTCATCGATGCAGATTGCAGCGGATCTCTCTTGAGTGAATCATGAACAGCAATCCGATGGTGTGTGAATGCAAAGTGCGGGATGTTTGTATCCGTTTTGGGCATATGGCAAGCCACGCAGTCATCAACTGCATTTTGTTGTAAACGTTCGGCGTGAGGCAGTCCGCATGCGTTCGCATCGTGGCATTTGAGACATGTGTTGCGAAAATACGCCAGACGCGTTTCCACACTCGGTTGAGAATGGGGATCGTGACATGTCGTACAGGTCATCGTTTCAGACTTGAGATAACAAGCACTCTGGTGCATTTGCTCAACGTGACCAACGACTTCCATTTTTCCGGATGGCGACTTCAAGCCGTAGTCAATTCGGACGTCGGATAATTTCAGACCAGGGCGAAAGTCATTGAGTTCCCTCCCGTTACGAAGTACGGTTGCGTCTCCTCGTAAATGGCAACTCGCACAAACCGCCTCACTAAGTTGTCGATCCAAATGAGTGGGGTTGACAATTGTAAAATCGATTTTGTTCTTCAGAACGATGCCGCTTTCACGCTCTGCAACGTGTCGCTCGCCTGGACCATGGCAGCTCTCACAACCGATCGACATCTCCAGGACATCGGGATGAAACGAATTTTTTTCACGGGCTTCGACGCGGCCTGCATGGCAGACGACACAGCCAAGTTCGGCAAGACGCTGGAAGCCTTGGTGCCGTGGATGATCGAAGCCAGGGGACATGGCCCAGTTGTTTTTTGCGGTATACCAGGTGACAGGGGATTCCAACCAGAATTGGTCATCTTTGAATAAATAAGAACGGGAGAACCGTCCAGACCCCATCGTGTAATCCATGGCATGGTCATTGAGTACCAGTTCCTCTCCGGATGGATTCCGAATTGACTCTTGGTGTCGCAGTGTG
>DAOUPA010000516.1 GCA_030626405.1 Planctomicrobium sp. | reverse complement strand
CAGGATGGCGTTTTCAGTTCAAAGCAACGATTGTTTGAAACACTCGTTGACGGACAACAGCCGTTGGCCTTGTTCATTACCTGTTCAGACTCGCGGATCGACCCGTCACTGCTGACGCAGACTGAACCGGGAGAGTTGTTCATTCTTCGGAACGCAGGCAACATTGTCCCGCCGTATGGGGCAGTCGAAGGTGGTGAAGCTGCGACGATTGAATACGCAGTCAGCGTCCTTGGAGTGAAGGACATCATTATCTGCGGTCACTCTCACTGTGGAGCGATGGGCGGTCTGCTCGATCAACCACAACTGGAGAAACTTCCGGCTGTGCGTTCATGGTTGTCGCATGCGGAATCAACGCATCGGATCATCGAGGAGAACTATTCTCATATCACAGATCCGACGGCGCGACTGACTGCAACGGTGGAAGAGAATGTCCTCGTTCAGCTTGAAAACCTGCGGACGCATCCGACTGTCGCTGCGGCATTGAGCAGAAAATCGTTGAACCTTCATGGTTGGGTGTACAAATTCGAGACAGGACAGGTCTTCGGCTACCACCCGCAAGATGGTCAGTTTCTCCCAGTCGAAGAAACAAGCTTCACTGCCCCGTCAGCGACTCGCGCATTGCCAGCAATCTGAGAGAAAGCATGAATACCACAAGTCAATCGCAGCCGTTTTCATACCAAACTATGGTTGAGGCAGTCGGCCTCAGTCTTACGGTTTCCGCTGGATGTTTCGTAGCAGCAATCTTCGGCTGCGCATGGAATTGGCTTGTGTACGACTCGATCTGCGCTGCGGGGCTTATGGTCATTGGCAGCTTCTATTTCATCATTGGAGCAATAGATCTTAACCGCGTTCGACTGAGAAACTCACGTCGTCCACCACAGAATCAAACTCAAATAAATCACGGAAATCAAGATGAATCACAATACAAAGACTTCGGAAACCGGAAACGGTCCGACCAGCTCAGGGGGCCTGTTGTCTGCTCCCCGGCAGGACTTTCTCGCGTCAATCGTCGTCTTCCTGGTGGCACTGCCTTTATGCATGGGAATTGCCATCGCGTCAGGTGTCCCCGTTGCGGCGGGTCTCATCACCGGCATCGTCGGTGGTCTTGTCGTTGGCTGGATTGCCGGTGCTCCGCTTCAAGTGAGCGGTCCGGCGGCAGGCCTGACAGTCATCGTCTATGACTTAGTTCAGCATCACGGGCTGGAAGTTCTCGGCATCGCTGTTTTGATTGGTGGCGCTTTGCAATTTATTGCAGGCTTGCTGCGATATGGTCGCTGGTTTCGAGCCGTCTCGCCTGCGGTGATTCACGGCATGCTGGCCGGAATTGGCATCTTAATTTTGTCGAGCCAGTTTCATGTCATGGTTGATGACGCTCCTAAAGGCAACGGCATTCAGAACCTGGTATCAATTCCCGGGGCGATTCAGAAAGGCCTGCCGATGCCGAAGCTGGACACAGTTGAAGAACGCAGAGCGCGCCGTGATTTGCTTCATCAATTCGGAGCGATCCACGAACAACAGGTGCAACTTCGTGAGCTCACAGCAGAGAAAATTCCAGTCACTCCCAAGAACACAGATCATGGTGAATCGCATCACGACAGCAAGGCACCACTCTTCGACAAGTCAAAACTTGAGCCGCTGGTACTGAAACAGAAAGATCTGTCCGGACAACTCACTCTTCTTGTTGATCGAGTGGAGACGGAAGAAATCTCCGAATTGGTTCGTGACCCCGAAGGACTGAAACTCGCAACGGATCAAGCACTCGTACAAAGCCAGATCGCGTTCAAAAACTTACAGCAGGGAACTGCCGAAGAGGTGCGTACGTCACAAGCGGATCTCCAGCACAGCCTGGAGACCGTCCTGAGCGAACTCAAAAACCATGATTGGGCAGCCAAGATCGGGTTGTTGACGATTCTCTCTCTGCTGTTTTGGAAAGCGTTTGTGCCTGCAAAGTTAAAACTGATTCCGGCACCACTAGTTGCAATCGTGGTCGCGACAGTTGCGACTGTCACCTTGAAGCTTCCAGTCCTTTATGTGGAAGTGCCAGATAATCTGTGGAGTGAAATTCACTTCCCTTCGCTCTCCGTGCTGCAAACATTGCCGTGGGACGTTGTGATCCAGGCAGGAATTGTGCTGGCGGTTGTTGCGAGTGCTGAAACATTACTTTGCGCGACGGCTGTCGATCAAATGCAGTCTGACACACGCACGAATTATGACAGAGAACTCGCTGCGCAAGGAATTGGAAACATGCTCTGTGGTTTGTGTGGCGCGCTGCCGATGACGGGAGTCATCGTTCGTAGTTCAGCGAACGTTGCAGCTGGGGGAAAAACACGTCTGTCGACCATCTTACACGGAATGTGGCTGCTGGTCTTTGTCTCGTTGCTCGCCTTTCTTCTCCGCATGATTCCGACGGCGGCGCTCGCAGGCATGCTCGTCTACATCGGCTACAAACTGGTCAACTTCAAGGCGATTCGAGAGTTGCAAAAGTATGGCTGGGGCGAAGTCGCGATCTACGCAGCCACAGTGACAACAATTGTTTGCACCGACTTATTGACGGGAGTCATCACCGGAGTCGTCCTTTCGGCAATGAAACTTCTACATAAGTTTTCGCATTTGAATGTACAGCTCGAAGTGAACCCCAAACAAGAAACTGCGATCTTGACCTTGGAAGGTGCGGCGACATTCGTGCGGCTACCACTACTCGCAGCAGAATTGGAAAGCGTGCCACACAACGTTGAATTACACGTCGACTTTGACCAGCTGACTTACATCGACCATGCCTGCCTCGACCTGCTCACGAACTGGTCAAAGCAGCACGAAGGCACCGGTGGAACACTGGTCATCGACTGGGATTCGCTACACGCTAATTTTGTAAAAACGTAATACAAGAAACAGTCCTGAAACAACTCCCCTGTCCAGCACGCCTAGTCTGGCCGAGTTGCTCGTGACTGTGACGGTGAAGAGTGGGGAGTTGGTAGTGGATAGAATAAAGAACACGAGAGGCACTGCTGCAATTTTTCCTACTCGCTATTTGCTACCTGCTACACACGCAATGAAGTAACATGTGGTACCACAGCTGAAACTGCGATCGCGGCAAATCGGGAATTTATTCCGGGACTGTTCTTAAGAAACTATGGAAGTCCCATCCGTTTCAATCTCGAAAGCGGCAATCAATAAAAGAAAGGAGATGTATGCACCCTCGAATCTGTCTGCCGCGACAGATAGACTACAGGCGTTCGCTTTTCATCAAGGATATTGATTCCATGCTCGGCTCTTTTTTCATGTTTCAGCAGCGCTGCCAAACTTATTGCAGCTTTCGAGTTGTCACTCTGCTGAGTATTGTGACTCTAGTGGGGGTCGGATTCTTCCCTGCGAAGCTTTGCGCTCAGACAACAGGTCCGCAGCCGAAGAATAGTCACAAGCATCAGGCGAACCGGCTGGCTCAGGAGTCGAGTCCTTATCTTCTCCAGCATGCTCACAATCCGGTGGATTGGTACCCGTGGGGGGCGGAGGCTTTTGAGAAGGCTCAGAGTGAGAACAAACCTGTCTTCCTTTCGATCGGTTACAGCAGCTGTTTCTGGTGCCATGTGATGGAGCGAAAGGTTTTTGAAAACGAAGTCATCGCCAAGTACATGAACGAGCACTTCGTCTGCATTAAAGTTGATCGGGAAGAACGACCGGACATTGATGACATTTATATGCTTGCCGTTCAGGTCTATTTCCAGTTAGCTGGTTCATCCCAGGGAGGTGGCTGGCCGCTGTCGATGTTCCTCACACCCAAAGGTGAACCTATCGCGGGCGGCACCTATTTCCCTCCGGAAGACATGCAAGGACGTCCGGGGTTCATGACGGTGATGAAACAGATCGATGCCGCCTGGAAAGAGCAACCGCAGGCAATCCTGCGGACCTCCGCAGTCATTTCCAAAGAGGTCCGGCGACTCTCACAGCCGCCTGTGAGCCTGGAGAAGTTTGAACTTGATGCGTCCCATGTTAAGGCTGCGGTAGAAACCGTACTTTCGCGATATGATTCGGAGCATGGCGGCTTTGACTTCCAGCCTCGCAATCCTAATAAACCGAAATTTCCAGTACCGTCGAGACTGATGCTGCTCCAGTCGCAAATCGCTCTGGGAACTCCCGATGCTCAAGCGGTTGCCGCGAAACTGGACCACACACTTCAGAAGATGGCAGAAGGTGGGATTTACGATCATTTGGCAGGTGGTTTCCATCGGTACAGCACCGACAGAAAATGGCTTGTCCCACACTTCGAAAAAATGCTTTACGACAACGCTCAACTCGCGGAAGTGTACGCAGAGGCTTACCTGAGAACGCGAAAGAAACAGTACAAAGAAGTCACTGAGGGAATCCTGGGATTCATTCTCGAAGAAATGACAGACAAATCCGGAGGTTTCTATTCTGCTCTTGACGCGGAAACCGATGGAGTGGAAGGGCAGTACTACGTTTGGTCCAAGGACGAAATTCAAAACACCCTGGCCCCCGGTGGGCTGAGATTCTTTACTGCGACCTACGGGCTTGACCAGGAATCCGAATTCGAGCACGGCTACATTTTGCATTTGCGACGCCCCATCTCGGAAACGGCACAACAACTCGGCGTGCCTGTCGATGAACTCGAAACGCGCCTGGAACGAATGCGTACTGAACTGCT
>DAOUPA010000672.1 GCA_030626405.1 Planctomicrobium sp. | reverse complement strand
TGCGGGTCAATCGTTCCAACTGATAGGGACTTCGGCAACCTTGTTGATGTTCATGTCATGCAATCAAGAATCAACATCCGTGAAGTATCCAGAGACGAGCTATTATTGAGAGCCCAACAGCAGCCTCCCACGGCTGAGCCGCCCGTGTGAAATTACGTTGCCGAATTTAAAAGCCCGGCATTTCTGAAATGCCGGGCTTTTTCGCTCTGGTTGCAGCACTTTATTCTCGCGCAATTCCATACTTGTGTATCACATGACAGGGCTGGCGCCCAATGGCTCGTCAGGAGACCGAAAGTCAATTTCAAAACATCTTCTCAGGTTGAAATTTGTCTTTGTTTTAACCCTGATGAAATTGCGTCTCAGGCACTCTTCTGTGGACTTTAGTTGTGAGCCATAAAAAAAGCCGCCTCGAAAGGCGGCTTGGGGTTTCTTTGGGTTGATGTGAGTTATGCAAACTCAGGTCGGCGACGACGAAGTTGATCTTTGAGTCGGGCGACAATGCTTGAGTGCATCTGCGAGACTCGACTCTCCGAAAGACCGAGAGTTTGACCGATCTCTTTCATGGTCAATTCCTCATAGTAGTAGAGGATGATGATCAACCGCTCGTTTCGGTTCAGACCTTTGGTGACGAGTTTCATGACATCCCGTTTTTGAATGCCAAGAGTTGGGTCTTCACCTTTTAAGTCTTCAATCACGTCCACTTCGCGGACGTCTTTATAGCTGTCAGTCTCGTACCACTTTTTATTCAAGCTGACGAGATTGACTGCGTTCGCCTCGTTCTTCAATTTATCGAACTCTTCCGCTGAGAGTTCCATTTGCACCGCAAGTTCGGCGTCCGTTGGCGGACGTCCGTGTCGTGCCTGAAGAACCTTGATTGCGGCTTGGAGTTTGCTCGCTTTACTTCGAACAAGACGAGGAACCCAGTCCATCGTTCGCAATTCATCGAGCATGGCACCACGAATTCGCGGGACGCAATACGTTTCGAATTTCACCCCACGTTCCAAGTCAAACGCTTCGATTGCATCCATCAGGCCAAACACGCCTGCGGAGATCAAATCGTTGAGGTCAACACCATCTGGCAACTTAGCCCAGACTCGGTCGGCGTTGAACTTGACAAGGGGAAAATAGTGAACCATGAGCTTGTTGCGCAGCTCTTGATTGCGTGAGTCCTGTTTGAACTCAACCCAAATCTTTTGGATGTCTACAGTGACCTTCGTGGTCATAAACTCCTCCGTGACCTCATGTCGATCGCCGAATCGGTAGCACTCTCGCTCGGACATTGGTTTGTCTAACAGACAAACGCTAACGAGACGAATGCGTTATCAATTCCATCGGCAAACCTGGGAGATGGAATGAGGGTAATTGTTATATGTTGTGTAATCGTTAAAAAAATCGACGTGTGATCTGAACTTCATCGATTGAAATAAATCATTGAAGTCAAAACATTTGAAGTGAGATTGATGTCGAACTTGCCAGGAGTGGCTGTTGGCATCAACCGATGTGATGGGAGGAGTTAGATATCGGATGAGTGACGGGAGTGTCCAGCGACACCTTGGAATTTTGATTCAGAGGGTGTCTCAGGTTGCAAAATGTGCCGACCCGCCCACTTCGGTGAAGTGAGCGGGTCGGTGGACACGCAAATTTTGCTGGTACTACGTTTGAATTCACCCCAGAAATATCTTGGGGTAGTCGCTAGAGGCGAAGCCTGCTTCGAAGACCGCTACGGTCGATTAACGACCTCGTTGACGAACAATGACACCGCGTGGTGTTTCTCGCTGGATGACAACATGCTTTGCGGTCGGAAAAATACCAAGGGGGCGATATTCACGCACACGAACCACTGATCGATTGGCATTCCCTCGCACAACTTCATGAACTCTTCGACGCGGCGAGACGACAATCGGAACTGGAGCAACAATCGTCGGACGCACCAAAACCGGTGCCACAACAACGGGCGCCGGAGCGACCACAACTGCTGCTGGTGTGTAATAGCTCGTTCTCAAGACTCTGCGAGGAACGATTTGAACGGGATAGACTGGAGCGGCAACGACGACAGGGCGAACGATGACTGGTGCATGGTAAGCACGGATAACATAGCGCTCAGCGTTTGCGGAACTACTCAATCCGACCATCAGGCACGAGCAAACCAGAACAAAGCTTGAAATTCTCTTCAACATGGCACAAACCTCCAAGTGTTTGCAAATCAAAATAGGGGAGATGGGAAGCATTTAAGCACTGCACCGTAACGAATTGAAAACCGGTTGTCAGCTAACTTATCCGACACATGTGGGACCATGGATGTGTCTTCGGCCCCATTGAAATTGATTGGATGCTCATCCGTGTCCTTCAGAAATTCATAACCCGTTGGGAATCATGGGTATAAGGTTCGAACTAGAACGTCATTACTGCAAAATTCGACTGGACACAATTTCGGTTCCCAAGTTAAATTCCCTGTTAACTTCATGGCAGAACGTGAGTAAGGACAAAGAAGTTTGAAGCGATGTCCTAATCCTGCGATCTACCTGGCTCGAATGGAATCGAAGTCCCACCGCACACCTAGTATTAAGATTGGCAAATTCTCGCTGCTTCAACTCGTGAGAAAAACTGTCAATCACATTACGAGTGCAAAATAACACGGATTGTTTTGTGAACAGCTTTCAAAAACTCTTCCCCTACGTCTGGCCGTTTCGAAAACAACTGCTGGCTTCATTTGTTCTTGGGCTCATGGTTGCCGGATTGTGGGGAGCCAATATCTCCTTTGCTTTCCCTGTCATTAAGATTCTGATGGAAAACAAAAACCTTCATGATCACATTGCAGAAAAGATTGATGACGCCCAAGCTGAAGAAGTAGAAGCGCAAAAGAAAGTAAAAAGCATTGAGCTTCAAGTATCTCAACTTGAGCCATCTGGAATTCCTCCAACGAACTCCTCCGAGTATACCAACGTTCTAAGAAAGCGATTGAAAGCGGTTGGAGAGCTGAAATCATTCCGACGGAAACATTACCAGTATCAATGGGTCCAATCTCACATCATGCCCATGGTGCCCAAGAATGAATTCCAAACTCTCTTTT
>DAOUPA010000158.1 GCA_030626405.1 Planctomicrobium sp. | reverse complement strand
TGTGATACCGCAGGCAGAAAGTGACATTATTACCCGAGAGCCGTAATATCATCCTCAATTATCGTGCGTCAATCAATCAAGAAAACAAATTCCTGACCATTGATGCGATGAAAACGTCCAGACACCGGTCAGGTCAAAAGGTTCATATTCACTTGAAGCATGGATTTCCATGACGATTTAATGCATCGTATGATAAGAAAGAAGTCCCAACCATATTACGTCGCCCATCGAGGAACGGCATGGTCGATGTCCTGAAATTCGAGTGGAGCACCGTGCGAGACACAAAAAAAAGTGTGAACAGAAGGTATCAACGGCTCCTCATCGCTGTCATCGCGATGGTTGCCTCTGTTTCTTCTCAAGACGCGAGGGCAAACGAAGAACTTCTCGCTGAGGCCCAGGAAGAACTTCAAGTTGGTGACTATAAAGATGCGGCAAAGTGGTTTCAAAAGCTGATCGATCAGGAAGATCTGGACGAAAGCTCACGGGTCGCCGCTTACATTGGAATGAGCCGTGTTTTCTCTGAGCAAGGGAAGTATGGAGAAGCCGAAGGCATTCTGGAGAAGGGACTCCAGCGCCTGCGAGATTCGTCCGCTCTTTGGGCGAAAATCGCAGAGCTTCATTTCCAGACTGGCAAGTATACACAGGCTCGGCGGGAAGTTCGCATGGCGCTTGATCTTGATTCACAGAATCTTCTGTCGAAACTAATCAAGGCGCACCTGTTAGCTGAGGCAGGGAAAATTGAAGAAGCCACTGCGGAGTACAGGTCCTTCGTGCGGACTTACAACCGTCTACAGCCGACGGATTGGGAGTCGTTAATCACCATCGGAAATGGAGCTGCCATCTATGCTCGTTGGGAAAGTGTTTCTCCCATTTTTCGATTTGTGGTGAACACTCTGTGCGTTGATGCACTGAAAGACAACCGCAACTGCTGGCAAGCACACATTCTCTCCGGCAATCTTCTCTTGGAAAAATACAACGAAGGTCAGGCGCTGCCGGAGTTTCACGCTGCTCTTGAAATCAATCCGCACTGTGCGGCAGCCTTAGTCGCGATGGCGCGAGCCTCGGTTCAGGATTCCAAGCTTGATCTGGCCGACGGATTTGCCGACCAAGCTCTCAAGATGAATCCGAATGACCTTTCCTCCTTGCTGGTAAAAGCGACAGTTCAGGTTTTCTCAGAAGACAACGAGGCTGCGAAGGTGTATCTCGATCAAGCACTCAGTATCAATCCACGAAACCAGGAAATTTTGGGAGTTCTCGCCGCGATTGGAGTTTTGAAAAACACTCACGTTTCGCCTGCGAAGTACAAGATTATTCTCAGTGGTAGGTCGGAAGAGCAATCTCAGAATGACGGAGAGTTCACTCGCATCTATTCCGAATTGATTCAGCGTAATCCGAAACCCGGTCTGTTCCTGCAAACGGTCGGAACGATCTTGGATTCCCGCCGCAAGTACGATCACGCAGAAGTGTTTTATCGTCGAGCGATTGAAGTCATGCCGCAACTTTCTGGTCCGCAAACGAGCCTGGGAATGCTTTACATGCGCACAGGTCGGACGGAGGATGCCGAAGTGATCCTCAAGGCGGCGTTCGCGGCAGACCCGTTCCATGTTCGCGTGAGTAACATGAAAAAAGTGATCGACGTATTGAAGTCGTACGAGGCTATCGGCACCGATCATTTCGTTGTTCGGGCTGCCGATTCAGATCACCTGCTGGCAAGTATGGTTTCCGATTACCTGGAAGAGATTTATCCGGAATTGACGCAGCGATACGGCTACGAACCGCCGGTTCGTACTCAATTCGAAATCTACAGCGCCGCGAAGGATCAATCCGGGCATGCCTGGTTCAGCGCTCGAATGATTGGGTTACCCTGGATTCAAACAATCGGTGCCTCAACTGGAAAGATTGTGGCGCTCACAACTCCGAATGAAAGTGAGAGAAAATTCAACTGGATGCGAGTCGCCCGCCACGAATTTGTCCACATCCTGACTCTTCAAAAAACAGACTTCAATATTCCACACTGGTTCACGGAAGCGATTTCCGTGACCGAAGAACAGATTGAAATGCCGGTTGATTGGAAGAAATTGCTGCTCAAGCGGTTCGAGAAGAAGACGCTGTTTGATCTCTCGAATATCAACCAGGGATTTCGAAAACCGAAAGGCCCAGACGATTGGACGCTCGCCTATTGCCAGAGTTTTCTGTATGCACAATATCTTCAGGAAGCATTCGGCGAGGAAGCGTTGAGCAGCCTTCTCGATGCGTATCAAACGACAAGTTCAACAGAAGCTGCATTTGATGCGGCGTTTTCAACACCCATCGAGGAATTTGAGGCTGGCTATCGGCAGTTCATCGAAGAGAAAATTCGTCCGATTCGCCGTGGTCAGTCTCCATCAAGACTCAGCTTCAGGCAGGCGCAAAAATTGATCGAAAGTTCTCCAACGGACGCGTCAGCTTTTGCACAATTGGCCTTGGCGATGTACCCCAGACTCGAATTTCAACAGCCTGTTCTTGATGCCATTGAATCGGCTCTGGAAATCGATTCCAGTAATCCACTGGCGAATGCGTTAAAAGCCAGCTACTTGCTTTCCGATGAAAAAATTGAAGAAGCATTGACGCAATTGGAGCAAAGCTCCGCCACCGGCACGCAAGAACCAATTTACTTACGTGTTCAGGCGCGTGCCTATCAAAGCGCAGGCAGGATCGACGAAGCGGAAGAAGTGTTGAAGTTGGCAATCGCCCGGTTTTCACTGGAAACAAGATTCTACGAACAGCTTCTGGAACTCTATGATAAGGCGAATGCTGAAGGAGCAAAGGTCTCTGAAGTTCTCGAAACTCTCGCGACACGCGATTACGATGATATCTCATCAAGAAAACGATTGGCGCGTTTCAACTCGAAATCTAAAAACGTCGACGCAGCGATCAAATGGGCTCACGAGGCTGTGGCAGTCGATGTCCTCGATATTGAGATGCACCGTATTCTCGCCGAAAACTATCTCAAAAAAAGACAAACGTCACGGGCACTCAAAGCGTACGAGCATCTTGTGCTGCTCGACAAAGTAACTGAAAATGACCGATTTCAATTCGCAAAGCTTCTACGGAAAAAGAACCAGAATGGACGAGCCAAGACTGTTCTGAGACAATTATTGAAGGATGATCCGGGTAACACTGACGCAAGCACATTACTTAAATTGATTGACAGCGGACTTTAACTCAAATGAATCCATTAAAAAAATTCTTCGAATCATTTTTGCGTGGGGTGCGTTGCAAAACATCTTCCCTGCTGACGCTGGCTGTGATCGTATTTGTTTGTCTCACCTCAAAGGTGAACGCTGAAGACACACAGCCTGTCCCCCTGAACAAGAACAAAACAGTCCTCCTCGACAAGGCAAATAATCAACTTCTGTTGAAAGGTCACGTCTGCTTGAGAGAAGGTGTTCTCGAAATGTTCTTGTGCGGTAAGCAAACCAAAGAACACGAGTCCATCATTTCTCTTGATGCAAAAGCGGCGGTGATTCATGCTGGGTTGCTCGCCCTGGGTGCGAAACCGGGACAGTCTGTTAAGTTTCAGCCGAAGTACCAACCTCCTCAAGGACAGAGGATTGAAATCTTTGTGAGTTGGAAGGCTGAAGACGGGAAAACACATCGGCGATTAGCCAGAGAGTGGGTTCGCGGAATGACCGTTCGATACTTCGACGCTCCTCTCAATACGGTGCCTGCTGGCGTAAAAATTGACCACACCGTTGATGACGGATTACGTTACGACGAGATGAATCAACTGTTGCTCTTCTTTGGAACAATGACCAAAGAGAAGCGAGATACCTTCCTGGCCATGAGCAAAGACAAGATGTACCAGAAGGCCATCAAGAAAATGTACAATGAGGGCCAACCCAAGGAAATGAAGGCAGACTTTGTGTTTGCTGGTAGTGGGTTTTCTAAACTGGAGGATGGTACGAATTACTATCAGGCAGAAGGCGGCAGTTTCATCTGTGTTGCCAATTTCGGAGATGCCATGATCGATGTGGACATCAAAAGTTCTGCCAACGATTCTGCTGGACGGTCATTCGAACCATATACCGAACGAATTCCAAAAGTCGGCACGCCGGTGACGGTCGAATTAGTGCCTGTTCGAGAAAAGCACTCAAAGAATCAAAAAGAGCAGTCAGAGTCGAATTAAGGAACAGTTTAGCCGCACGCTTACTGTGTGCGGCTAAGTTCGACCATGTTACGCTTTTCGAATTTTCTCGCGGCCTTCGCTCACATCTTTTGTGCTGTTGCGAGTGTCGAGAACCATTTGAGCGTGCTTGACGATGAAGTCGAAGTCGTACGCTGAGTGATTCGTCGCGATCAGAACGCAGTCCTGCGATGCCAGAAACTCTGCAGTCAGTTCCTGACTTTCCATAGCAGGCAAGTCGTGATGCCGCATCTTCGGAAGCTCTGGAATGTACGGGTCATTGTAAGTCAGGCTAGCACCCCATTGCAGAAGCAATTCCATCAGCACAAACGATGGACTTTCGCGCGGATCGTCGACATCCTTTTTGTATGCAGCACCCAGAAGGCAAATTTTACTGTCTCGGATCGGTTTGCCAGCATCATTTAAAAATTCGGAAAGCCGCTGAATCACATATTCAGGCATTCGCGAATTGACTTCACCGGCCAGTTCAATGAACCGCGTTGAGAGCCCGTGCCGACGCGCGAGCCAGGTGAGGTAGAACGGGTCAATCGGGATGCAGTGACCGCCCAGACCGGGACCTGGGTAAAACGCCTGAAAGCCAAAAGGCTTTGTCTTTGCAGCGTCAACCACTTCCCAAACGTCAATGCCGAGCCGATCAAAAAGTATTTTCAATTCATTCACGAGAGCAATATTCACTGCTCTGTAAGTGTTCTCCAGAATTTTCGCAGCTTCAGCGATTTCGGTGGTCGAGACCGGAATGATTTCAACCACTGCATGGGAGTAGAGCGCCGAAGCCAGTTTCAAACTCGGTTCATCGATCCCCCCGACAACTTTGGGAATCTGTGCTGCTGAGTAAACCGGGTTGCCTGGGTCTTCTCTTTCCGGGCTGTAAGCGAGAAAAAAATCCTCACCAGATTTCAGGCCCGATGATTCAAGAATCGGCAAGAGTACTTGCCTCGTCGTCGTGGGGTATGTCGTACTTTCAAGAATGATCAATTGCCCCGGTCGTAGCGTAGCGGCGATGCTCTCGCCTGTCCCACAGACATAAGAGAGGTCCGGGTCGCGACTATCGTTCAGCGGAGTCGGGACGCAAATGATGATCACATCCGCTTCACCCAGTCGAGAGAGATCCGTCGTGGCTGCAAACTGTTTGCTTTCGCACCACTGCTGAATTCGGTCAGAAGAAAGATGCTTGATGTAGCTTTTTCCAGCATTCAAGCTTTCGACCTTGGATTCATCAACATCAAATCCCAACGTCCGAAAATTCGCGTTGAGGAATGCATCGATGAGTGGCAGCCCAACATACCCGAGTCCGACGACTCCGATTAACGCTTCGGTGTTATCAATTTTTTTCAGTAACTCTTCCGACATGGAGAACTTTCAGATCAATGGATGAACAGTAGTGGGGACGCTATCATAGTCCGCTTGGCATCCGTCAGCTATCTTTGCACCTGATATCGTGCCCGCGGGTAAGTTTGCCTGATTTTTCGCAATATTATTTCGCGAGGCAGAATGCGAAAATTTCGTCCACGCGCGACATAGTTTATCACCAGGAGGGAATCACGATGTTTGCAATCAACGTCATTTTGACCGTCAAGGACGACGCCAGCGTGTCCAAAGTTGGACAACTATTGACCGAGGCTGGACAACTTTCAAGAGAAGAACCGGGCTGCCAGACATTTGAGGTCTGTCATTCTCAAAATGATTCCCGGATCTACATGCTCATTGAACGCTGGGACTCGAAAGAGGCGTGGGAAATTCACAAAACAGCCAAAGCGTTCACGGAAATCTATCAGCCACAGGTTCTCCCGCTGGTCGACCGCGAACCACATTTCTCAGATATTCTTGAATAGCTGATCGCTTATTCGCTGTCTGATCTCGCTTGGATTTTTGTTGTCATGAGTCAGTATTGAACTGATTGTTGATCGGTTTCTCTGACAATTCTCGTGGAAATCGCGACACATTTGAATGTGGTCATACGAATCTAAAAGCGGTCGCGGAGTGATCAGGGTGAAACATGTTGCTCTTGATGCCCCGATTCTTTACGAAAACTTGTCAAAAAAACGTAAAAGATCGTAAAAACGTGAAGAGACATTGATCAGATCAACGTCAGATTCGGTAGGCTTTCTACGGACAACTCTACTTACGCAAGCTCTACAACTTGCGCAACCTGTAGGGTCATCCCATATCACACTTTATGAACGTTCACCGAGGCTTGGGTGATGAGACAAAAATTTGGCGTATATTGCTTGGTTCTGACTTTTGCGAGTGCTCTACTCGCCGGTTCAACGATTTTCGCACAGGATCAGGGAGACGAAAACTCTGAGGGTGATCCAAAGCCTCAAGAGGTGGTGACCTCGTCTGGTGAGCGGATCATTTATGTACCGTTCAAAGATTTCAAGGAGGCTCTGCAAAATCCGAACACGAACATCGTTCTCCCCCTTGCAGAATACAAGGCGATGCTCGAAGTCTGGAAGAAGCAAAATGACCTCGCAACGCCCCCTGCCGCTGTCATTACGTCTGCCGAATACAAGGTGAAGATCGATGGCGATCTCGCTCGGATCTCGGCCACGCTGAAAGTCAAAGTGCTGGGGAAACCCTGGGTCTGGCTTTCACTCAATTTTGGCGAAGCCGCTGTCGGCAAGGTGACCGGTGAGAACGTCCTCATGCGAGGAATCGGGAACGGAGGGTACGAACTCCTCTTCGATTCCGCCGGTGAGAAAACCGTCAATCTGGAACTCGCGGTGCCAGTCAGTCAGTCTCCAGACGGTCGGCAATTTGTCTTCAACACTCCACCTGTCGCAGTCACGACTCTCGACGTGACCGTCCCTCGGAAAGGTCAATCGATTGATGTCACTCCGAAGATCATCTTGATGCCAGAAGGCGAAATGCCTGAGGGTGAAAAGGAAAATGATGTCACCCGCATTCGAGCCAACATCGGTTCAACGAAAACGGTCACCGTCAAATGGCATCCGAAAACAAGCCTCAAGCCGGAAATGAATCTGCTCGCCAGCGTCACGAACCAAACTCTCGTGAACCTCGAAGATGGGCTCATTCACACGGATGCGTTCCTCAATTACGAAATCCTTCGAGGTTCAATGGATCGGTGTCGGGTGGTGGTCCCTAAGAATCATCGCATCCTCGATGTTTCAGCCACTGCTCGAATCAAGAACTGGAAAACCATCGAGCAGGGCGATGATCAAATTGTCGAGATCGAATTTCTCACCGCCGTTGAAAAGCCGGTCACTGTTGAAGTCCACACCGAACACAAACTTGAAAACGGACAGTTTGACGTCGCAGGTTGGTCCGAAGGCGAACCAACGCGCGGGATTCACGCGATGGATGTTGTCCGCGAGAGCGGTCAGGTCGCTGTTCGCCACTCCGCAGATGTCAACGTGACCATTGAAGAACAGCGTGGCGTCGTGCGAATTGAGGCAGCAAATGTTGCCGCCCGATTAAAAGGAACGAACGCACTCACCTACAAATTTTACTCTCCCGATTTCACACTCAAACTCAATGCGAAACCAGTAGAACCAAGACTGATGGTCGGGCATCAAATCCTCTTGACATTCCAAGACGATGAACTTCAAGTCGCTAACACGTTACGGTATTCCGTTGAACGGGCTGGAGTGTTTGAACTCAAACTGAAATTGCCTGAGAACGTGACCGTTGACGATGTCCAATGTCCACAGATGAAGGAATACAACGTCGACGAAAAAACTCAGGAACTGACCGTCACGCTCACTCAACGAACTCAAGGCGTCATTCAGTTAACGATTCGTTCTCATCGCGACCTGAAAGAAGATGAGTCTGATCAGGTCTTACCGCTGATTGAACCACTCAATGCCGAACGAGAAACCGGAACAATTTTCGTCTATGCGAAAGACGCGATCGAAGTCATTACCGATCAAGATTCACTGGAAGGAGCGCAACCTTTGCCAGCAAATCAAGCGCGGCGCGGGAACGTTTCGCTTAATTCTGCATGGAGCTTTACTCGTCGACCAGTCACGATTTCGGTGAAAACGAAACGGAAACCGACTCGGCTTTCCGCACAGGTCGGAACGTCTGTTGATGTTCAACCAGAACTGACGCAAGTTCAAACGAAGTTGGATTACGTTATCGAATACTCAGGCGTGGACACGTTCCGCTTCGAGGTTCCAGAGGGCGTCTCCGAACTCTTGCGAATTGAAACGGCACCAGGTGATCAAGCGTCATCTCCGATCAAGCAACGCACTCCGGGGGAAGCCGCCGATGGCTGGGTCACTTGGACCGTTGTCACTCAACGAGAAGTCTTGGGACGCCAGCGATTTCTCATCACTTACGACATCCCTCAAGAAAGTGAAGACGCGGAACCGGAAGGTGACGCTGATGCCGACGAAGAACCAGACGCCGATGCCGACAGCGAAGAAGATGATGCCCTCACAATTCAATTGCTCCGACCACTTGGAATGGTTGATGATGAAGGAACTGTGACAACAGAACTCACAAACGTACAGGGAGAAGTCGTCGTCAAGAAAGAACGTTCGCTCTCCATCTCCGCTGAAGGAACCGGAGGCGACATTGAAGTGATCGATCTCCGTGAACTCAAGACATTACCTCAGACCGGAACCCTCGCTTATCGGTACTTTAACGCCGAAGAAGCTAACCGACCGACCATAAAAATCACGCAATCGCGTCACGAAATTCAGGAAGTTATTTCGACGGTTGTTTCTCGTGGATTGATTGAAATCGTCACTGGCGAAGACGCCGAAGCAACGTATCGCAGCCGCTTCAATGTCAAAACGACCGAACGACAGCGATTGCTAGTTCACCTTCCGGTCAATCTCGAAGTGCTGGGAACGTTTCTAAATGATCGAGAAGTGAAACTCGAAAAAGCGGAACTTCTCGATTCGGAATCCATCGGCGAAAACTGGACACCGTTCTGGGTGAACGTCGCACGCACGGAATCTTCCGATCAACCGTTTCTGCTCACGTTCCAGTTTTTATGGCGCGTGAACCCGCCACTGGGAGGCAGTTCGTTCGGTCGAGGTCGTATGTCTTTGCCGCTGCCTGTCATTGGTGATGGAGAAACAAGCGTCGCTCAGGAATTGAAGGTGACTGTCTGGGTCCCGGAGAAGTATTCACTGGTCGGCGACCCTGGCAAGTTCCATTTGAACACATCGCGTCGGCCCAATGCGGTCCTCTTCGGAGAAATGGCGAGACGCAATACACGACAATTGGAAAAGTGGGTCAAAAACGGTTTGAAGTCTTCGAACGGAGTGGCTCAATTCCCAACCGAAGGACGAATCCCATACGTTTACACAAACCTCGGTGGAGCGAAACAAATCAAAGTGATGTGGTGGAATCAGGTGACGATGACTCTCATCGTGAGCATCGCCATCGCCCTGATTGGCTGGGTGCTAGTCAGAACATCCTGGGAAAATAAACTCGGCATGCTTCTCATCGCCGCATTCGTTGCGGCTTTATTCGGACTTGCTGACAGCCATGCCCTTGGTCAGGGAATGCACGCCGCTCGATTTGGGCTGCTGCTACTCATTGGCTTATGGGTGGTTCATGGTCTGTTCAGCTGCGTTCATGCTATGAAATCGAAAACAGTCGTCACCTCTCCTGTCGTCGCGTTAGCAACTCCAGCGGTCAGTCCGACACCGGAAGTGGCGGCAGAGGAACCAGCACCTCCAACGACACCATCCGAAGACGAAACCGGTCCACCTGAATCGCAATAGCATTTTCTACGTTGCGTGAGACGTTGTTGTTTGTGTTGAATCTGCAAATTGTTGAAGTCGGAGGCTGGTTGTCATGAATCCTCATTGGAATCAATCGAAATTGAACAGTCGCAAGAGAATGTGGACGCACTCGCGTTTTCTTGCTGTGCGACTCGTTCTGCTTGCCGTGGCTGTGCTTCTCGTGAACAGGTCCGTTCAGGCTCAGAATTCAAAACTCACCAGCAAAGAACTCAAGGCGATTCAACGCGTCTATGTTCCGGAAGATCAGCTTGGAACAATCATTACCAAAGACCGTTTCGGAGCCATCCTTTCAACAGAAGAATTTGAAAAACTACTCGCCGAAGCGATTAAGCTCCGGAAAGAAAACGAAGTCCTTCTGAATGGCATCGCCATTCATTCTGCCAACTACGATGTCCACATTGACGGCGAGAGACTCGTTGGTGACCTGCTGATCGAGATGACGAATTTCGAGAAAGCCTGGAGTGAAGTCCGCTTTGATGTCACCGGCTGGAATATCGAGAACGCAATCCTGGACGGCAAAGCTCCATCGATTGCACGCGACGGTAAGTTGCAGAACGTGCTGCGAATTTTCATCGAGAAGCCCGGCAAGCAAAGCCTGAAGCTATCGATTTCAACACCGCTTCACGCCAATGGGAGCGACAAAGCCGCCAGTTTCCGTCTGGCAAACAAAGCGCCCGGCGAGTTTCGTATCACACTTCCGGCTGGGAAGTTTCTGGAGTCGACCCAGTTGAGTCTCGACCGACCGGCGACTGCCGCCGAAGAAGCGACGTACGTGATTCCGATTGGTGGGCAACAACAACTGAGTCTCAAGATCACAGACAAAAAGAAATCCTCGCAGGCAGATGTTCTTACCTTCGCCAGCACGGCGATGGGAATTAAAGTCTTGCCGAGCGAAATCACCTGGGTCGCCAAAACAGAATTGCAAGTCTTCGGGCAGGAGATCGACCAGTTGACATGCCTGATTCCGAATCTGCTGGAGATCACAGCAGTCGAATCGACCGGCCTGGAATCGTGGGAACTGATGGACGCTCCGAACGACGATTCGAAAACTCAAATCACACTACAATATCGGCAAGGCTTCGAAGGTCAGCGGGGGATTACGTTTCGGGGGATTCTTTCTGAAAGCCCGGACGAACCATGGTCGGTGCCGACGCTGATCATCTCCAACATCACTTCACATACCGGTGCGATCCTCGTTGAGCATCCAGAGACCGTGCGGCTGCAAGCAATTGAATCCGCAGGTGTGCGGACCGTCAACAATGTCCCGGTTCCCAAAGGAACTCGTGCCGCAGGCGAATCGCAAGTCAACTTTCAGATTTGGGACGAAAACTTCAGCCTGCGGTTTGTGGCAGGCTTGAAGCAACAGGAAGTTCAGGCCGCGATGACGAATGTCCTCGACATCACTCAGGCGAGCCTGAATCTCTATACCACAGTCAGCGTCGAAACTCGTCTGGCTCCGTTATTCGATTTCCGGTTGCGGCTCCCTTCCGATTGGGACGTCACCACCGTTCAAGTCGACGGGAAGGCATCGCAGTGGCAAACCGTTTCCAGCGAAGCAGGGATCAATGAAATTCGCGTCCCGATGAATCCTCCGCTCGCGCCGGGGCAAACGCGGAATGTTCTCTTCTTCTCCCGATTCATTCCTGATAACTGGCCGGTGAAAGAACAAACCGTACGAATCAACATTCCTGAAATCAGGCTTCCGCAAGCCGACATGGTTGAAGCCTTGTACGGTGTTTCAGCAGACAATGATTTCGACGTTGTGACTCAGGAAATCAAAGGTCTCGACCCTGCCGGACAGAAAGACATCGCGATTCTGGATCAAAAACTAAAAGTCCTCCGCAAGTCGGTTCGGCTCACCTTCACCTATCAGGATACAGTCTTCAGCGGGCAACTCGATGTCTCTCGCAAGCCGACCACTCTCTCCGCAGAAACGATTACATTCTTCCGAATCGATCCGGAGAATCTCTTCACCCGACTGGAAGCGATTCTCAATATCACCGGAGGTGGCTACCGCGAACTCGATGTGCTCATTTCGGAATCGGCAGGCGAGAAGTTGCGATTCAACTTAGTGCCGCTCTCTCAACAACGGAACTCCAGAGTTGTTCGTCTCGTTGAGCAACTGCCCGGGGAGGTGGAAGATGGATTCCGCCGCTGGACGTTACGGTTTGATCGACACCTTCAGGGGAACTATCGCCTCAGCACCGAAGCACGCACTCCGCGTGAAGGAGACGGTCCGTTCGTTCCGGTTCGATTGAAGTTTCCCGATTCACTCATCGTCAGCGGTCATCTTGCCGTCGAAGGCTCTCCGGAAGAACATGTGCAGCTTGAAGCGGAAGATGCACAAGGCAAGTCCCTCGTCGCGGTTGATCCGGTAGATTTCCCGAAGGCACTCTACCGACCGAAAGAGCGTGTTGTCGCTGGCTATCGTTACATTCATCCTGGCTGGAAGCTCTCTGTCACGACGACCGAATTTGATCGTTCGGCAGTTCCGACCGTGATTGGACACTCCGCAAACCTGACCAGTGTGATCAGTAAAACCGGCGAGTTCCAACATCAGGCGAATGTCGTTTTCACCGCGATTGGTGCGCAGTCACTATTGGTGAAGTTGCCGAAGGACGCGACGCTCTGGTCGACTTTGATTGATCACGAACCGGTCGAAATTCGCAAATCTGCCGTAGGCATTCAAGTGCCGCTCGCTGGTCTTGGGCAAGGACAACATACATTGCAACTCGCCTACTCCACGCTGGCACCTGCGATGGATTCGATGGGCGAATTCCAGACGGTCCCCCCTTCGCTGAGTGTGATCAATGGTCAAGGAATTCAGCAACCGGTCGAAATGCTGACCCAGGACTGGGAACTCTACCTGCCCGAAGAGACACTCCTCATCGCCAGCAACGGCCTGTTCGAACCAGTCGGTCGACTCTTTGAAAGCAACATCTTTTCCGAATTGGTCGACCTGTTCCGATTCCCCAGTCAACGTCGAGTCACCAACCGAGGTTTTTCAGTTCTGTTTGCTATGGCAGTTTTGTTTGTCATCTGGTGGATCGTGCGTACGCGAGGCGTTTACAAACTCACAACATCCGGAAAACCGATTGGGATGATACTTTTAGTCGTCAGTTCCTTTCTTGTGTTATTCGTCATCTTGATGCTGCCAGCAGTGCAACAATCTCGGGAGGCGGCGCGAAGAGGTGGGACGGATATGATGCTTCAGGTTGACACTGAAGAGCCGATGTCCGGTGAGGCACTGCCATCTGCAAGTTACATGCGTGATGATGTGCAATTCTTGCCGCAAGCGCCCGCCGAACCGCAGAGTCAACGAATGTTTGATAAAGAGGAATCGCTGGGAAGGACCATGTCTGGTCCAGTAATTTCCAATGAAAGCATCGTCGAATCTACCCCGCAACCACAGGCTCCTGGGCGAGCAGGCGGGGAACAACCGACTTCGG
>DAOUPA010000309.1 GCA_030626405.1 Planctomicrobium sp. | reverse complement strand
GAGGCTTTCGAATTCTTTATCGAGAACATCAAACAGCTTTTCCAGGGTCTCCAACTTCCAGGCAACTCGCTTGTTGGAAGGAAACCCTTTGCGAGTGAGATGCCACTTTTTGCCGAGGACTTTCCAGGGCATCAGGTCTTTCGGATCAATCTTCTGTACCGTTTCAACTTGCTTCAGATAAGCATTCGCGGCATCGCTGAGAAATTGATGAAACTCCGGCGTGTCGATTTCTCTCAGCCAGTGAATGTCGAAGATGACCTCTTGGAATGGTCCCTTCTTGTTGTTGATGCGAACGCGGTCGCTGCGATTGTAAACCTGAATTTCGTCGAGTTCATTCACCGATTTCAACCGAATCCTTGCCTGCAAGTCGGCCTCTTCAAAAGTTCCTTTCGGAACTCGAAAGTAAAGCCGCAGTAACCATTCATCGCCAGTGAGTGCATGGAAGAACCAACCAGTGCCGACTTTTTTCTTCGCCGTAATTTCTACACGCGCCTGATCGTTCCAGTTCGGTTCTTTGAGTCCCTGATGCGAATCCAAGGCATCTGTCACGAGTGCAAGTGCGGCGCCTTCCCAGCGACAAGGTTTTCCACTTCTGGAGATCCGTTCGATGGTGTGCCAGTTTCGACCATCTTTTTGCCACGGCGCGGCGATCTCTTTTCCAACTTTGGAAATATCGAGATCGCCCTCTTTTTTTCGCGCTGCTTCTTTAGCGTCGAAGACTTCGATCTCTCCGCGCGAGTCGCGTTCGAGAACCTCTTGCAACAACTCACCGGTCCAACTGCGAAACGTCGGCCGATCAGCAGACGCGGCGGTTGCAGTTTTCTTCTTCCGCTTACGAGTCGTTTTGGCGGACTTTCTTGAGAGGTACTTCTGGCTTTGCGCGACGACATCTTCCGGAGTCCCGGATGCGACAATCCAGCCGCCGCCGATGCCTGCTTCGGGGCCGAGATCAATGAGCCAATCGGCAGTCTTGATGACATCCAGATTATGTTCGATCACAACAACCGTGTTGCCATGTTCGACGAGGCTGTTCAACACTTTGAGCAGCTTGGCAATGTCATCGAAGTGTAAACCTGTAGTCGGTTCATCAAGAAGATACAACGAACGACCGCTGTTCGGCTTTGCCAGTTCCGCCGAGAGTTTCACCCGCTGTGCTTCTCCGCCGCTGAGCGTCGTCGCAGATTGCCCGAGCGTCAAATAATCGAGTCCAATCGCCGCCAGTGTTGCCAAAGGAGCGCGAATTTTCGGAATATTGTCAAACAATTCCAACGCCTGTCCAATACTCATTTCAAGAACATCGGCAATGGAATGATTCTTGTATTGAACCGCAAGTGTTTCCTGATTGAACCGCTTGCCGCGACAGGTCTCGCATTCGACCCAGACGTCTGGGAGAAAGTGCATCTCAATTTTCTTTTGCCCCATCCCTTCACAATCGTCACAGCGTCCGCCAGCTCGATTGAAACTGAACCGACCAGGCTTATAACCCCGAATTTTTGCATCAGGCAGCTTTGAGAAGAGTGTACGAATCGGTTCGAAGACGCCGGTGTATGTCGCCGGGTTCGAGGCAGGTGTTGCCCCAATCGGATTTTGATCAACAGCAATCACCCGGCTGATCTGCTCGGCTCCTTTCATTTCCCGAAACGGTCCCGGAGTCGGTCCTTTCAGTTTGAGATGACGAGCGACCGCCCGCGCAAGAGTTTCCTGAATCAACGAACTCTTCCCAGACCCGGAGAGACCAGTAATGCAAGTCATCGTTCCGAGGGGAATCTGCAAGTCAACATTGCGTAAGTTATTCTGCTGGCAACCAAGGATTTCCAGCCAAGTCCCGCCCGGTGGGTCACCGTACAATTCTTTCAAAGACTCGATTTTGAGAACAGGTTTGTCAGTTCCGTCCGTGCGCTGCATCCGACGGTGAATCGGGATCGGGATGCTTTTCGTCCCTGCAAGGTAGGCACCAGTCAGCGATGATTTCTTCTGCCGCACGATTTGTTTCAGCGTTCCTTCGGCGACAACATTTCCCCCGAATCGCCCGGAGCCAGGTCCGAAATCGTAGAGCCGATCCGCCGCTTCCAGAACCTCGCGATCATGCTCGACCAGAACGAGAGTGTTTCCCAGCTCCTTCAACTTTTTCAACGCTTCAATCAGTCGACCATTGTCTCTGGGGTGGAGTCCGATCGTTGGTTCGTCCAGAACGTAAAGGACACCAGTCAGTGCGCGACCAATCTGACCAGCCAGCCGAATGCGCTGCGATTCCCCGCCTGACAAGGTCGGCATCCCACGATCGAGCGTGAGGTAATGCAGCCCGACATCGACAAGAAAAGAGAGTCGATGCGTCGCTTCGTCGAGTAAGTCTCCAGCAATTTTTTTGTCGCCAGCGTCCAAGTTCAAGGAGTGCAGAAAATCCAGGACTTCATTCAGTGGAAGCTTGCACAACTCCGGCAGCGTTTTGCCGTTCAATTGAACGGCGGCGGAGTCGTCACGAATTCGGTCTCCATTGCAAACCGAGCAAGGTTTCTCTCCGACCAAATCCTGAAACTTCGCCCGGTAAGGATACGAAACACGCGATGCCTCTTCGATACTTGGATAGAGTCCTTTGTACTGAACCGAAATCGCCCGCTTGGTCCCAGGCAATTTCACAGAGAACCATTGCTCGCCGGTTCCATGTAAAATCATCCGCTGATACCGTGGACTCAGTTGATACCATGGTTGATCGCGAGGGATCTCCAGTTGATCAGTGATTGCCTCCAACACAGCGGCGAAGCCTGGGTGCTCCTGCGGATTCGGCCAAGCAGAAACGGCCCCCTGTTCAAGCGTAAAATGTGGGTTCGCCACAATGACCGCTTGATCCGTCCCCGTTTCCGTCCCCAATCCTTCACAAGCCGAACACCACCCCAACGGGCTGTTAAACGAGAAATTCTGAGGCGTCAGTTCTTCAAACGTCCGTGACATGAAGCAGTTTCAGATAAGGAATTGAGAAAAGTGATACAGGAAGAGTCCGCCTCACGGGACGACACTGAAAGGAATGCAACATTCCTACCGGTGGGGACTATAACGTCTGAAGCAGGCAACTCACAACGAAGGTATCGCCTTGCCGCCAACTTCAAATGTGCCGCAAATCGACAGATCATTCTTCCTTGAGAGGACGTCGCATCAAACTGTTCGTTGCTTCTAAAGGAGACTTTTCGTTGAAGAGAACATCGTAGACTTCGTTCACAATTGGCATCTCGATGCCTTTCGATTTAGCAAGGCCGTGAATCGCATTCGTGGTTGTCACGCCTTCGGCGACTGCTTGCATCGTGTCAAGAATTTGAGTCAGTGTTTCCCCTCGTCCCAGACGTTCACCGACCGATCGGTTGCGACCGTGCGGACTAACACACGTTGTGATCAGATCACCAATCCCAGCGAGTCCAGAAAAGGTATTCGGGTCGGCTCCCAAAGCGACGCCGAAGCGACTGATTTCAACGATCCCGCGTGTAATCATCGCGGACTTGGCATTGTCGCCATACCCAAGCCCATCTGAAATCCCGGCAGCAATGCCGATGATATTCTTGAGTGCTCCCGCCAATTCAGTGCCCACGAGATCGGTGTTCGTGTAGACTCGAAAACGGTCCGTAGTAAACATCTCTTGCACCTGCTTCGCCAGAGCAACATCTTCACTCGCCGCAACAACGCTTGCCGGTAGCCTCTTCGCAATTTCTTCCGCGTGACTTGGTCCACTCAGAGAAACGATGGACCGATGACCGATGACATCAGTAATGATCTCACTCGGACGAAGAAAAGTTTCCGCTTCCATCCCTTTAATGACACTAACGACCGGAATTTCCGGTTTCAAATGTGGACCGATTGTCTTGAGCGATTCTCGTAAGTGCTTCGAGGGAATGGACACGACATAAAACTCCGCCCCGGCAACTGCCTCTTCAATATTTGAGGTAATCTCAACGGAGTCAGGAATGCGAATTCCTGGCAACAGACGCTTGTTTTCTCTACTTGCCTGCATGTCTTCGGCGTACTGCCGATTTCTCGCCCAGATTGTAATTTTCTGAGAAGGATGCTCGGCAAGCAATATCGCACAGGCAGTCGCCATCGCACCGCCTCCCAGGATTGTTGTCTTTCCAGCCATGGTCTCTGACCTTTCCGATTGAACGGTTTAATTCAACTGTAGCGATAAATCATTGCCTTACCGCGCGCCTGCATCAACCGTCAAAAGCGACAGTTTGGACAGACTCAGCGCAGATGATGACTGTTCGGGCGATGTTTTTCATGCAACATCACGTCGGGAATCTAAAGTTTCATCGGTATCCATCTCAAGGAGTCAGAAATGCAGTTTCCTGCACAGCAAGAAAAACAACCGGTCACTTACAGTTTTGTCAATCGTCGACAGAGTGACACGGAGAATGCCCCGAAATCAGAACGTCGGCAATTCTCAGATCAGCGTAAATCTGATCGACCAGAAGTCGACGAATTGGCAACAGCGATTGATGACTACAAAGTTCGCAACCGTCGCCGGTTCATCACTTTTGAAGAAATCTATGATGTGATGGTCGCACTCGGCTATCACAAATAACAAAATTGGCGATGTCGCATCCCCAGGTCCCAAGGAACAGGTGTTCTTCGGGACTTTTTCTTTTTGGCTGCTCTCAACGTTGGGGGATCAGAATCTGATCGACTATAGTGATACGCATCAAGTCATTTCAAAATGAATTCCAAAAGGTTTTCAAGCAGATGCTGCATGCAGTCATTATGGCGGGTGGAAGCGGAACACGTTTCTGGCCACTTAGCCGTCAGGCACTTCCGAAGCAATTCCTCACTTTATCTGGGGAAAGATCGCTCATTCAATCCGCGTTTGATCGCTGTCAACCGAACATTCCAGGTGAACGGTTCTGGGTCGTCACCAACGCATCAATGATCTCGACAACCATCTCGCATCTTCCGGGAGTTCCCTCTTCACATTTACTCGCCGAACCGTGCGCACGAAACACCGCTCCTTGTGTTGGATTAGCGGCGATGCTGCTGGCTGCGGAAGATCCCGATGCCATCATGCTGGTCATGCCAGCGGATCACATCATCGCACCCATCGAAAAATTTCAGGCGGCCGTGCAAGCGGCTGTGGATGTCGTTGAAGAAGACCCTGAGCGGCTGGTCCTGTTCGGTGTTCCACCAACGTCGCCTGCCACCGGGTTTGGCTACATTGAACGTCAAAAAGAGTTGAAACCAGGCGTTTTTGAAGTTGCGTCGTTCAGAGAAAAACCGGATCAGAAAACGGCGGAAGAGTACATTCGCCAAGGAACTTTCTACTGGAACTGCGGTATTTTCGTCTGGAAGGCACAGACGATTTTGGATGAACTGGAAAAACATCAACCGGATATCAGTAAGCAACTCAACAGACTTTGCGAAGTCATTTCGACTCCGGACTGGGACGACACTCTGGCGGACACTTTCCCGCACATGCCATCGATTTCCATCGATTATGCCGTTCTCGAACAAAGCAGTAAAATTGCCATGGTTGAAGCTCCGTTTGACTGGGATGACGTCGGCAGCTGGGAAGCAATGTCTAGACTGCATTCATCGGACGACGCAAGCAACACCATCGTCGGACCGGCTTGTCTCGTCGATTCCAAAGACTGCATCGTGCGCTCGGTAAACGGACACGTTGTCACTCTTCTCGGGATGGAAAACTGCATCGTCGTGCATACTCCTGATGCGACTCTCGTCGCGGACCGCAGCGATGAAAACGCCGTTCGAAAACTGGTCGCCACATTGAAGGAGCAAGGTTATGACAACGTCCTCTAAAGCAACGTCCTCCGAGGAATTCCCAAGCCACGGACAACTCCTCGGCGTCGACTACGGCACCGTGCGTGTTGGAATTGCGATCTCCACACGAGAACAAAACATCGCCAGTCCGCTGGAGATTTACAATCGCCGCAATGACCACCTTGATGCGATGTACTTCAAGGAAATCACCGAGGAATACCGCATCAAAGGATTAGTCGTTGGTTTGCCGATGCACATCAATGGCGAGGAGGGAGCCACCGCGTATCACGCCCGCCAATACGGTGCATGGCTCGTGGAAGTGACCGGACTTCCCATCCTCTTCTGGGACGAACGTTTCACCTCCTCCGTTGCTGAAGATTATCTCATCGGCGCCGACATGACTCGCAAAAAACGCAAAAAACGCCTCGACATGATCGCCGCTCAAATCATGCTACAAGCCTGTCTGGAAACCAGAGCGAAGCTTGCAAAGCTGGAAGAAGAAGAGTTGTTGGAAAATGAGTTCTCCGAAGAAGAGTGAATTCCAAGCCCGTTTCTCGTGGTCTAAAGAACCCTGTCATTGATACACAAGTAAGCCCACAGGGCTGCCTCTATGTGAACCGCAGGGCAGAACGAAGTGTCGCCCTGCGGGGAAAGATGATCACCACAAGCCAAGTCCCAACGGGACGGCTCTAAGATGGGAACTCGTCTCTGGACATAGACGTAGGACCACCCCGTTGGGGTTGAACCCATCTATTGTTCCCGATTCCCAGGGCTTACACCTTGGGCTGACATCAAGCTGGCCCTTCGGGCCGACTGGCTTCCGTCGACTTGTGTCTCACTGACAGGCTAAAGTCCTCATAGTGACATGCGTTGGCACCTCTCGCTGCCTTGATTCAGTCTCACTCTGACTAACAAATCATTCAACGCTGCCGCACCGCTTGGTCTTTCCGGTAAGTGGCTTTGCTTGTATGCCTGTTCCAGTTCGGTTCGCAGGCGTTCGTACTCCCGCTTGTGAAACTCAAGGTCAGCTTGCTGAAGTTTTCCTTTCTCGGGACCGCTGACTTTCCGCTCGATCAGTTCCGGGATGTACGGCAACTTTGCTGTTTCGTTCAAGCGAACGAGATTTGCTTCGACTTCGCCTGTTCGCATCAGGTGGATGCCGGTCAGTAGTACGCGATACACATACAGCAGGGGCTTCACTCTTTGTGGAGATTCTTTCAGGAACAATTTCCACTGCGTTGCTGCAAAACCGAAGTAGTGATGAGCATGGTGCTTGGTGATACAGTCGGTCGCGAGAGCTTTCAGTTCTTCATGTTCCGGCGTGGTTTGAACAACCAATGGCGAAAGCAACTGCTCCAGCACATAGCCGTTCTTCTTGAGCATCAAGCCCATGAACTTCTTGATGTCGTGCGTAACCAGATCGATTTCCAAACCATCATGAATGCTGGTCTTGTCGATCGTTTCTTGACCGGTCTTCAAACCAATCACATCAGCGAGTGGAAGCAAATGCGCACCTCGCAAGTCGAAGTCCGAATCAGGAGACGGAAAGCCGTACAAGTGCGCCCCGCTGATCGTGGTGAACAGCAGCGGGTAGCGATGTTCGTCGACTTGTTTTTGTATTCGCGGATCAATGTTCATAGCAGTTCCTCAGACAATGCCGCTCGACGAGCCTTGATGAGAAAGTCATTAGCCTTCTCGTAGTCCGGGCGTTCCGCCAACTTCGTTTCTGCAAACGCTTTGTCCAATTCGGTATGCAGGCTGCGGCGCCATTTTTCGGTTTCTTCCCACGTCATCTCTCCTCGTTTGATCGCCAACAATTGCTCACGATGCTCGTCTACCCTAACGGGAACGAAGCCGTCACGGAGCACGCTGATGCCTGAGATCAACAGGCGGATCAGGTGCATGACGTGCTTCCATTTCACTTCTCCGTGATTGCGGATATCTGCCTGCATTTTCTTGAATTGAGACATCACGTAACCGTTGTACGTTTGGTAAACGAGTCGGGAGAGAAAGATGTCTCGCATACCCAACAACTCCTCAGCCAACGGTGTCGCTTTTTCAACCAACGGAGAGTAGAGGCATTCCAGCACGTTGGGGTTCGCCTTGAGAGCCAGAATGAGAAACTTCTGGATTTCCCAATAGGTTTCTTGTGTCTCGTGACATTCAAGTTGTTCAGGGACGCCATACAGTGACCAGTGCCGTTCCGCAGGTGGCAGGTAGAAACCTCGTCGGTCGATATCCGATTCACTATCCGCCAGACCGTATGCCTGTGATCCGATGACGCACTGAAAAATCACTCGGTCAAACAAGTCGTTGCGTTCGAAGGAAACCGTTTCATTCCCGATGTCGCCTTCCTTGAACTTGGCAAGTGTTGTCAAATCACCCGACTTCAGCGACTCTTCCGCACCATCGAGAAACCGAACCCGGTATGAATGTTCAAGGTCTCTGGGTGACCTCACAACTACACCGACAGATCCACGAGGGTGCATGATTCGCTCGTTCGAAGCTATGAGGTCACGCAGCGTCACGACCTGCGTACCGACAGGGAAGATGAGTGAGGCTTGGTCGTGAAACGATTCTTTCATAACGGATCTCGATCATCTGCTAATTCTTG